>JALOOG010000085.1 GCA_025454525.1 Anaerolineae bacterium
GCGCCATTTTATTCGCTTTCTGTGAGAACACTTGTATAAATTGTACAACATTTCCCCTGATTTTGGATCGGTTTTTAGAGTCTCTCTTAGAAAAAAATTTCGGTTAAAAGTTTTGCCTCACAGAAGTAAGCACAGAAAATTACCCACCCATGGAGGCGGAGCAATCCAACTTTTGCGGCCCAATTCCCGCCCACGTATGAGTGGGGTTATGGCGCATCTCTATCTACTTGTCGCGCAACCCCTGAAAAAACGTTTGTAAGCGATTCGCGCATTCCTCTGCCAACACCCCCACAAACACATCCACTTGATGATTCGATCGCGGATGACGCAATCGCAATACATCGATCACACTGCCCGCGCATCCGGTGTTCGGTTCCGTCGTGCCGTAGACCAAGCGCGGCAAGCGGGCCAAAAGCATCGCCCCCGCGCACATGCAGCACGGTTCTAGAGTGCAGTACAACGTGACTCCATGCAGCCGCCATTCACCTACCACTTGGGCCGCCTCACGCAAAGCGAACATCTCCGCATGGGCGGTCGGATCGCCATCGGCCTCACGTCGATTGTGACCGCGCCCGATCACCACCCCGTCACGCACCGCGATCGCCCCCACCGGGACATCTCCCGTCAAAAGGGATTTTTCGGCCTCTAGCAGCGCTAATTGCATAAACCCCAAGTCATAAGCGAACATCGTGTTAGGTCTCCCACTGGGTACTTGAGCGCCATTGCCCCGACAATCACAGGAATCAACGGGTCGGACATGCTATAATGCCCGTTATCGTATCACAGACTGTCGAATCGATCTTATGTCCCTATTGACCACCTATAATCTCGCAAAAAGCTACGGCGCGGATGATATTTTTGATGAGATCACCGTTGAGATCCCGCAAAAAGCGCGGATCGCTTTGGTGGGGCCCAATGGCGCGGGTAAAACCACCCTGCTCAATCTGCTATTGGGACTCGATCTGCCCACCGAAGGCACGATCAGCATTGCCAAAGGCACGCGGATCGGTTTTTTACCCCAACGTCCCGAATTACGTGGCGCTCATACCGTATGGGAAGAACAGCTCCAAGCTTTAGGCGATCTTCGGCGCATGGAAGCGGAGCTTGAGCGCTTAGAACAGCAGTTAAACGAGGATCCAAACGCTTTAACCGCTTATGGCGATTTACAAGAACAATTTGAGGCGGCCGGCGGTTACACCTATGAACATCGCATCCGGATGATCTTACAAGGCGTAGGCTTTAAACCGGATCAATACGATCTCCCGTTGGCCAAGCTTTCCGGCGGGCAGAAAACCCGTACCCTGTTAGCCCGTTTGTTGATCGAAGCCCCCGATCTGTTGATCCTTGATGAGCCAACCAATCATCTTGACATTGACGCGATCGAATGGCTAGAAGGTTACTTACGCGAATTTCCTGGCGCGGTCTTGGCGGTGAGTCATGATCGTTACTTTATGGACACGTTCGCGAACACGATCTGGGAATTGGAATACGGTGAGATCACCGTGTACCGTGGCAATTACACCCATTATTTGCAACAACGCCAAGAACGACACGAACGGTTAATGAAAGAATTTGAGGCGCAACAAGAATTTTTAGCCAAAGAAGAAGATTACATCCGTCGCAACATCGCCGGCCAAAATACCCGCCAAGCCAAAGGCCGCCTCAAAAAGCTAGAAACGATGAAAAAACGTGGCAAGGTGATCCACCGTCCACGCGGCAAACGACGCGAGATGAGCCTTAAAATCAAGGCGGCCCTACGGAGTGGGGATAAAGTCCTGATGACCGAACACTTGACGGTGGGTTATGCAGACAAACCCGTGTTGACTGTGCCGGACATCACCTTGTATCGTGGCGAAACAGTGGGGTTGATCGGGCCGAATGGTGTGGGCAAAAGCACCTTTCTAAAGACGATCACAGCACAATTAGGCCCATTAAACGGAGCAGTGCGCTTAGGGGCCAGCGTCCAGATCGGGTACTTTGCCCAAGCGCACGAATCGCTTGACCCACACAAGACGCTGATCGATGAGATCTACGCGATCAAACCCATGGCGCAAGGGGAGATCCGCAATTATTTGAGCGGTTTCTTGTTTACTGGAGATGATGTGTTTCGTCCGGTGGAGACGCTATCCGGAGGAGAACGTGGGCGCTTGGCCTTAGCCAAATTAGCGCTTACGGGCGCGAATCTGCTCTTGTTGGATGAGCCAACCAATCACCTTGATATTGATAGTCAAGAGGTGTTGCAATCGGTGATCGCTGACTTTGAAGGTACGGTGATCTTAGTGACACATGATCGGTATTTGGTGGATGCGTTGGCTACCCAGATCTGGGCGGCCCGATCCGGCGCAATGCAAGTGTTTGAGGGATCGTATCAAGAGTTTTTAGCGGATCGGGAGCGCCAACGTCAAACCGAGACCGAAATGACCCGCCCTAAAGACAAACGCGGCAAACCCGCCGAAACCAAAATCCCCAAAAAACACGGCCTAAATCCTTTCCAATTACAGCGACGCATCCATGAAGTAGAAGGGGAGATCGAACGCTTAGAAGAACAGATCCGCACTTTGACCGATGCGATCACCCATGCCAGCACGGCCGGTGATGCCTTGCGCGTGCGTGATTTGGCCGCCGATCTTGCACAGGCCGAAGATGAACTTCATGGCACGATGTCCGAATGGGAATTGTTGATGGAATAAACGATCGTAAATTTTTTTCACATATCGGTTGGTAAATGGTTTGTTTATCGATAATGGTTGGTTATAATTGATCGCAGATTGACGAGAGATGCAGCATCATGACCTTACACACCATTCGCGGTTACACCCTTAAAGAACAGATCGGCAAAGGCGGTTTTGGGGCGATCTATCGTGCGTTTCAGACCACCGTACAGCGCGAAGTCGCGATCAAGATCATCCTACCGATTCATGCCAATAATCCGGAGTTCATCCGGCGATTTGAGGCCGAAGCGCGGGTGATCGCACGTTTAGAACATTTCCATATCGTGCCGTTGTATGATTTTTGGCGCGATCCCGACGGCGCGTATCTGGTGATGCGTTGGTTACGCGGCGGCACCTTAGAGGACTTGCTGAAACTCGGTAAACCTTCGCTTCATCTTACCACCCGAATCATCACCCAGATCGGCGCGGCCTTAAGTGTGGCGCATCGTAATGGTGTGGTACATCGCGACATAAAACCCGCCAATATCTTGTTAGATGAGGATCAAAACGCCTATTTAACCGATTTTGGCATCGCCTTGATCAAAGACGCGGAACGGCGTGATGAGGTCGGGTCGATGACCGGGACGTTAGCTTATCTTTCACCGGAACAATTGTCCGGTCAAGCGATCTCGTACACCTCCGATGTGTATAGCTTGGGCGTGGTGTTATACGAGATGCTGACCGGATCGCATCCCTTCGGCGCGATCGGATCGACCGAAATGGTCTACAAACACATGGCGGAAGCGTTGCCTCCGTTACCAGACAATGCTGACCTGCCGATTGAAGTCAATCTTGTGATCCAAAAAGCCACCGAAAAAGACCCGTCTTTACGTTATCAAGAGGTGTCTGAATTGGTGGAGGACTTTAAAAAGGCCTGTGCGCCATATCAGCCGGAAATCTTATTACTGAATACCCCGATCCGCGAGACGATCATCGCGGAAAACCCCTACAAGGGCCTAAAAGCCTTTGAAGAAGCCGATGCGTCTAACTTTTTCGGGCGCACCGCCTTGATCCAACATCTGTTAACGCGCTTACAAGACCCCGATCCCTATCAGCGCTTTTTAGCAGTAGTCGGCCCCAGTGGCAGCGGAAAATCAAGCGTGATCCAAGCCGGTTTGATCCCGTCGTTACGCGCAGATGCGATCCCCGGTTCTACCCTGTGGTTTTATGCCCTGATGACCCCCGGCGATCAACCCCTGATCGAATTACAACACGCGATCCTCTCATTAGCCACCCGCCCGATCGCAGATCTAGACGCGCTCTTACGCCATGATCCCCAAGGCCTGCTGCGGGTGGTTCATACCATGTTACCCGATCAACAGGGGGATCTGTTGTTGGTGGTCGATCAATTTGAGGAAGTGTTTACCCAAGCCGCCGATCCCCGGGAAGCACAACAATTTTTGAGGTTGATTCAGACCGCGATTACCGCGCCCGATAGCCGCGTTCGGGTGATCGTCACCTTGCGGGCCGATTTCTATGATCGTCCGCTCTCGCAACCAGACTTGGGCGAATTGATGCGAAAACGCACCGAGATCGTGATCCCGTTGCGGCCAGAAGAACTTGAAGAAGCGATCACCCAACCCTTGATCGGCACGGGAATCGAACTGGAGGCCGGACTCGCGGCCGAGATCATCAGCGATCTGAATGACCAACCCGGCGCGTTGCCGATGCTACAATACCTGCTCACCGAGTTATTTGATCAGCGCACCGATCGGGTGCTGACCCGTGAGAGCTATCATGCGCTTGGTGGGGTGCAAGGGGCGTTAGCACGTCGGGCGGATGAGGTCTATAATGCGCTCACCCCCGAACAACAACCGCTTGCCCGTCAATTGTTTTTACGCTTGGTCACCTTGGGCGAAGGCACGGAGGACACCCGTCGCCGCGCCTTGCTTTCCGAGATCCGATCGATCGCGCCACAGATCGGCGGGGTGATCGATGCGTTTGATCGTTCCCGCTTGTTGACCTTTGATCGCGATCCGATCTCGCGTGAGCCAACGGTGGAGATCGCACATGAGGCGATCATCCGCGAATGGAAGCGGCTCGGACGGTGGTTAGATGAAGGCCGTAGCGATGTGCGCTTAGAACGGTTATTGGCCCAAGAGGCCGCGAACTGGTTAAACGCCGGCCGTGATGACAGCTACTTGTTACGCGATGCTCGCTTGGTGCAGTTTGCCGAATGGACCGCCCGTACTGACTTAGTGTTGACTCCGATCGAACAGAATTACATCGAGTCTAGCGTGGCGGCCCAACGCGATCGCGATCATCAAGAGCAGGATCGTAAGGCCCGTGAGATCCAATTGGAACAATCGGCGAAATTCCGCACGCGCTTATTGCGGGTGATCGGGTTTGCCGCGGTGATCGCCCTACTCTTAACCCTCATGGCAGTGTATCAAGCGGTGCGTGCGACTGCATCGGAACAAGAAGCGTTGCAATTGCGCGCTCAAAGTGCCAGCTTAGCGCTCTCGTCGCTCGCTCAACGCACCTTTTTACAGAACAACGATGCGGAGTTTGGGATCGCCTTGGCGTTGGCTGCTAATCAAACCGAAAATCCCCCGCCGATCGCGATCGATACCTTGGCACAAGTGGCGCTTGCGCCGGGGACGCGCCGCCTGTTCACCAGTCATAATACCCCGAACGGCCTCACCTTGGCACAATTCAGTCCGGACGGGCAAAATGTCTTGGTTGGCTCTTATAGCCCGGTGGTGATCGATTGGAATCTGAACACAGGGGAACGGCGCGATTTTAACGGGATCGAAGGCGAAAGTTACTTCTACAGCGCGAAATTTAACCCGCGTCGCGATCAGATCGCCGCGATCAACGATCTGGGTGAGATCGTGATCTGGGATCGCTTGACCACCGAACGCTTACAGACCCTCACCGGACACACGGCCGAAGCCGTGGCCTTAAGTTACAGTCCAGACGGATTACAATTGGCCTCGGTGTCCTATGACAATCGTTTTATCTTGTGGGACACCACCAGCGGCGCGATCCAACATGACATCACGCTAGAAACCCCCGCGGTAAGCGTGGTCTATAACACCGACGGGACACAGATCGTCACTGGCACGTTTGACGGCGATCTGATCGTGTGGGACGCACAAAACGGCCAACCGATCAACCGTTTTAAAGCCCACGCGGGCGAATTGTGGTATCTGGCCTTTTTGGATACGAATCGTGTGATCTCCGCGGTATTTAACGATTATGGCGCAACCGACCTCAAGATCCATGACATCAACACCGGACAATTGATCGCCACTTTACCGAATCAAACGGCCAGTGTCAGCGCCTTCGCCTTGAGTCCAGATAAAAATTACGTCGCTTTGGCCTATGCCGATAGTTCAATCGTGATCTGGAATTTGCCTCAACGCCGTTTGATCCGCGTGTTGCGCGGGCATCGCGATCTGATCTATGGCCTCGATTTTAGCCCGGATAACCGTCAGATCTTCAGCACCGACTTAAGCGGACAAGCGCGCTTGTGGGATCTACGGAGCGGTCAAGAAGTGATCCGATCCTCGATCGCCTCGCCGGGTTATACCTTAGCCGAATATACACCCGACGGTACGCGGATCTTGGTGGGGTATCATAACGGACGTACCGCCTTATTGGACGCGATCACCATGGCCCCGATCTGGAGTGCGCGCTTGACGGGCGATCCGTTGAACGCGATCACCATTAGCCCGGATGCCCAATCGTTCGCGATCGTCACTGCTGGCGAAACCCCGACGATCTTGATCGGTGATCTGAACAGCGGTGAATTGCGCGCCACACGCCCCCACGACAACCTGATCTTAAGCTTGGGGTTTGTCGGTAGCGCAGAGCGCTTGATGATCGGCGATCGCCATTACAACGTGTGGATCTGGAACATCACCACCGACCAGATCGAAGCCTCGTTTGACCAACATGAGGCCACGATCAGCGCGATCGCAGTGAGTGCGGACGGTGCTTTGGCGATCAGTGGCACGGGCGCGGGGGATTATAACCTCGCTACCTTGATCCTCTGGGATCTGGTGACGGGTGCGCCACGCCATATCTTGAACCCGGGATCGGTGGTCTCTGTCACCTTAAGCCCCGATCAAACGCGGTTTGCAGCGGGCCTTAGCAGTGGAGAGGTGATCATCGGTGTGAGTGCCACGGGTGAGATCCTTCGCACCTTACGCGGTCATTCGGGCGTGATCAACAGCGTGCGTTTTAGCGCGGACGGCACCCAATTGATCAGCGCATCCGATGATCAAACGATGATCGTGTGGGATGTGTGGTCGGGGGGCGTGATCCGCACGATCTTCGGTCATACGGGGTGGGTGCGGATGGCCGCGTTCCAACCCAACGGCGCTCATATCTTATCCGCGTCTGAGGACGGCACGGTGCGACAATGGCGCGTCTTGCCAAATAGCGATCTGTTACGTTGGACGTATGAGAATCGCTATGTGCGTGAGGTGACGTGTGAGGAGCGTGCGCGTTATAGCCTTGAACCGCTCTGTCCGGTGAACTAAGGTAAACAGGGGAAGTTTAGCGCTTCCCCTTAACAAACCGACTCCCTAACCTAACTGATGACTGATCACCCGAATCCGTTGCCAGTGTGTCAAAGTCGTTTGGAGTGTGCAACCTAACACGCTAGAAATTTGATCAAACGTGTATCCTTCATGTTTGAGGACAAAGATCCGCTGTTGTTGCAACGACAAGTTTTCTAACAGTAACTCGTAAAATTTCATCTGCTTGTCGTCCTTTCCTCGATGAACATCCGTATTATAATACGATCGGTGAGCGATTAAGGTTGCAAAGAGACTTTCTAAATCCCTCAAAGTCTCGCAAACAACGCTGATCGATAGTAAGATCATCATCGATTTTCACAGACGCTTGACCCCCAATAAATGGGCGGCGGCAGAGAGAAAAAAAATCATTTCGGTGGTCGCAGCTTAAGCTTAATTGTAAGATCAAGCTTGAGAAGGCGAAAAATCAGATTAGAAATTCACATTTCATCAGACACTCCTTAAAATGTAGCGCTTGTGTTAGATAAAGGATAGCACAGATGAGCGGAAAAGTCGTAACAAAAGTAGCTAGATGAAAAAATGGCAAGGTGGGTATGATGAGAGCATGTATAAAAAAACGAGTGACCAACTAAACGACGAACCATTAAATGCGTTGGAGCATTCGATATGATCCGACAAAAAGCGTTATTCCGAGTTGTTTTTAAGCCAGCACTCTTTCAATCTTACATTCTATCTAACCCTGTTGCCGCTGTCACCGAATTTATTTTTTCACTTGGCCGCCGCCGCTGAACTACCGCTATAGGTAGTTCAGAACGGCCTCTTAAGCGTGTTATAGTAATCTTTTACCCACACAAGAGGAAAAACACGATGTTTCATGGTGGAGGTTGGTGGAATTTTATCTACAGCGAGGATAAACGTCCCAAAGTCACTTGGGGGTTATTGAAGCGCGTCCTAGAATATGCCCGTCCGTATCGTTGGGGGATCATCACCTTACTCGGCACGATCTTGATCACCACGGCCTTAGGCCTCGTCTCTCCGGCCGTTTTTGGTTATGTGATCAATAACGCGCTCACCCCACCGAACCTTGACCCGGGACGCTTGAATCTGTTCGCCCTGTTATTGGTGGTGATCCCGCTGTTAACGGGTGCGATCCGCGTGATCCAACGTCGGATCAATTCGCGAATCGGTGAAGGGGTGATCTACGATTTGCGCGTGGCATTATATGCACATTTGCAACAGATGTCGTTACGCTTTTTCACCAACACCAAAACCGGCGAATTGATGAGCCGTCTCAATGATGATGTAGTCGACGCACAACGCGCCATTAGTAACACCATTGTTGAGATCATCACCAATGTGATCACCGTGATCCTGACCTTAGTCGTCATGTTGGCCATGGATTGGCGCTTGACGATCTTAGGGGTGATTGTCTTGCCCTTGTTTATCCTTGCCGCCCGACGGGTAGGGGGAGTCTTGCGCGCCATTGCCCGCGATCAGATGAAATACAACGCCCAAATGAATGCGATGATGAACGAGACGCTTAACATCAGTGGCGCGCTCTTGGTGAAATTGTTCGGTCGCATGGGGCAAGAAGTCGATCGCTTTCAGGATCGTGCGGGAAAAGTACGCGATATTGGCATTACCCGTGCGGTGATCGGCGCGCAATTTTTTGTGATCATCGGCTTGGTGAGCGCGATCGGGACAGCGTTGGTCTATTGGTTCGGCGGGCATCTGGTGATCAATGGTGTATGGCAAGTGGGGACGATTGTCACTTTTGGCATGTATTTAACCCAACTCTACGGCCCCTTGCAGGCCTTGGTCAATGCCCCCGTGGATTTTGCCACTTCAGTCGTAAGCTTTGAGCGCGTGTTTGAGGTGATCGATCTACCGATTGAGATCGCCGAATCACCGAAAGCGATCGCATTGGATCAAGTGCGCGGTGAGATCGGCTTTCATGAGGTCGGCTTCAAGTATGGCGCGCCGCAAACCGACTTGTTAAGCAATGTGGTACGCTATGAAAACGATGAATTTTCCGCTTTTTCGGATGACCTGAAAAAGAGTCCCACTGGGAACGGCCATGGTACGTCGTCCCAAGCCCGCGAGGCCGCCTTAGACCAGTTGAGTTTTACGATTGCACCGGGGCAATTGGTGGCCTTGGTGGGACGTAGCGGTGCTGGTAAGACCACGCTCACCTACTTGATCCCACGCCTATACGATCCCACCAGTGGGCAGATCACGATCGACGGCATCGATTTACGTGAGGTGACATTAGCCTCCTTAGCCGCACAGATCGGCATGGTGACTCAAGAGACCTATCTATTTCACGATACGATCCGCACCAATCTGCTGTATGCGAAATTGGATGCGACCCCCGATGAGATCGAACGTGCGTGCCGTGCGGCCAACATTCATGAGTTTATCAGCGCCCTCCCAGACGGTTACGATACGTTGGTGGGAGAGCGAGGGTATCGCTTAAGTGGGGGCGAAAAACAACGCCTTGCCTTAGCCCGCGTGATCCTTAAAAACCCGCGCATTTTGGTCTTAGATGAGGCCACCAGCAGCCTTGATAGCGAATCCGAGGCCTTGATCCAAGATGCACTCAAAACGGTGATGCAGGGACGCACCAGCATCGTGATCGCACATCGGCTTAGCACGATCTTGAGCGCCGATGTGATCTTGGTCATGGATCGCGGTCGCATCATGGAACGTGGCACGCATCATGAATTATTGGCGTTGAATGGGATCTACGCCGGGTTATACGAGACCCAATTTAGTCAGCAACGGGAGACGGTTTGATGTGGCGTTGGATCGGGATGATCGTGTGTTGGATTGGCTTATTAGGCAGTGGGATCAACGCCCAAACGGACGCAAAGCCGATGATCTTTCCAGTGGCGATCGCGCCAGGGCCACAAACATGGCTGTTCGGTCAAGCTTACGGCAATACCACCGGTGCGTTTAATTTTGGCACGGCATGGTATAGCGCCGGCCAAGGATTGCATTTTGGGATCGATGTTGGGATGCCCTGTGGAACGCCCTTGGTAGCGACAGCGGACGGCGCGATCTGGCAAGTCGATAACCTTGCGTATGGCGCGGGGCCGCATAACTTGTTGATCCGCCATGAGGACTTAGGCTTGGTCTCGCTCTACGGTCACTTACAACCGCCGATCGTGATGAGCGTCGGTCAACGAGTCGCACAAGGCGCTCTGATCGGGTATTCGGGTGATCCGGATATCACCTGTTTTTCACGGCCGCATCTGCATTATGAAGTCCGCTCATTAGATGCGTTCACCACCTACAATCCGGTCGATTACATCGATATTCCCTGGCATAGCTTGACGATCGTCGGTAGCTACAGTTATCCGTTATTTCAGGGAGATATGGATAACGCACGCCGTTGGATGACCCTAGAAGATCAACCTCCGGTGCGCTTTGGAGGAACCCGACTGAACGCTTATAACGCGGTGTATCCTCCGCCGAATGCGCTCCGTCCGCCCCCGAATCCGACGCTTTTGGCAACACCCGCGCCCCTTCCGGAAAATCCCACCGGAACGTTGACCGCTTTAGGCGATGCGCTGTGTTGTTGGCAATTCTGGTTTGATCCGATCGATCCCGATCGTTTTTATGTGATTGACGGGGAGATCGGGACGCGGGCGCAAGTCTACGCATGGTCAGTGGCCCAAGCGCAAGTGATCGGTGTCCATGAACCCGCCCCACCCACGCTTAAGTCCGCCGATCACACCTATCAGATCGCACTAGAAGGGGATCAAGCGGTGATCCGTGGCCCCGAAGCGATTTATACCGTCAATACCGCCGGCTCAATACCTTCATTAAGCGCCGATCACACCCAATTGTTATGGATCACCAACAGCTTTTCGATCCCGGGCGGGAATCGACCGCCTTCATCGGTGTGGATCAGCGCGTTGGATGGGTCAAATGCCCGTGCGATTGCCGATGGACGGGGGATCGGGGCGCGGTGGTTGGATGCGACGCGGCTCTTGATCAGCGAAAGTGATGAATTGCGTCAAACCACGCTCACCGTATACGAGACCGTTGACGGATCATCATTTACGCTTGGCACTTGGGCATGGATGCGCGCAGTCGATGTTGGGCCGGGTGGTGAACGGCTCTTGTTCTATACCACATATCAACCCGATAGCGGATTGATGACGATCGAAACCCAACCCGGTTCGCAAGCGCAGCCGATCGCATGGTTTGGGGGTTGGCGTTGGCGCGATGCGAACAGCGTCTATTACATCCCCCAAGACATCAGCACCCCGTTACATCGCTTGCACCTGTACGACTTCCTCACGGGAGAAGATCGGGTGTTGATCGACTCGGATGAAATTGAGTTCACCGTGATGAATGGAGATTGGGATGTCTCATCCGACGGCACACGCTTGTTATTTCAAAATGGACGCACCTTCCAATTATCGCTATTAACGCTTAGCGGGGACTAACGTCCCCCTAAAAAGCGATTGCGCCCTAACCAATCGGTGATCTCGGTTAAGGTGATCGGCGTAGCGCGCCATAAGATCGCGCCTGCGCCTTCACCGACTGACAGCAAACCGGAGTCGTTGAAGTGTAGATCCCAGATCGCTGCATTGTGTTCGGTATAACGTCGGATCAACGCGCCCGTCGTCAGATCCCAAAGTAGAAAGGTGTTATCCCACCCCCCAGAAGCCAAGAGGCGGCCATCGGTGGAGATCGCACAACTCAACAGGCGATCGCTGTGACCTGTAAAGCGTCGAATTTCTGCGCCTGTAGTGAGATCGCGTTGGATCAAGGCGAAAGGGTCATCGCCTGCTTGTAGAATCGCGTAGCGATCATCCGGTGTCAGGCATAAAAAGCCTTGTTGCCCCCCGGACTCGATCCGATTCAAGATTGCGTTCGTGGCCGCGTCCCACACGATCAACACGCCTTGATCATCGGCAGAGATCACCCGTGTTCCGTCGGATGACCAACGCAACGCCTTGACGGGCCGTTGATGTCCGCGAAACTCCGCGATGATTTGAGCAGTCTGCACATCCCATTGTTGAATCACCTCGCGAGCGCTTACCAACACGATCGGCGCTTGGGTGGGATGAAAGGCGATCGCTAAGGCCTCATGCTCAAAAGGTAAACGGCGGATCTCTTGTCCAGTTTGGAGATCCCAGACGATCAACGGGTTGGTTTGCCCCGGACGGGCTGGGGGCGCACCGGGGGCGCGTGTCACTGCGCCAGTGAGGACAGTTCGACCGTCTGCGCTAAGTGCGAGGGTTTGTGGGATAAAGTCATGGCCGCGCCCTTCAAAGACGCGCATCACCTCACCTGTAGCCACTTCCCATAATACGAGGCGTGTGGCATTATTTTCACGCCCGAAAGTCAACAAATGCCGGCCATCGTCGGTAAATACCGCCCGTTTGGTGACATGGCCTTCATATCGTTGAACGACACGCACGGGGGTTTCTGCTGTATCCCACAGATCGAGTAGTCCGTGATTTGTGCCGATCATCACCTGATCGCCATTGACCGCGAGATCCACTACGCCCACCCCCCGATCAACCAGATCGCGGATCACGGCGCTGTTCACGACATCCCACAACCGGAGTTTGCCGTCTTGGGCGACGATCAACAATTGATCACCGATAAAGGCGACTCGTTGGGTCACCACGGTGCCGGCCGGGATGCGGTTCAAGAGCGTTCCGGTACGTGCATTCCATAACCATGTTTGACTAGTGCCGATCACGACGGCCAATGTCTCATCATCGGGCGCGATCGCAAGGTGATAGGATTGCGGTCGAATCGGGGGGCCTTGGAGTTGAAAGCGCGCAATTTCTGCGCCTGTTTGTGGATTCCAACTGATCAATGTGCCGTCTAGATAGCCACTGATCGCTAAATCACCCCTGGAATTGATCGCGATCGTCCACACGTTGGGTAGGGCGGCCGGATACCGGGCGATCTCTTGCCAAGTGACCGGATCGATCACGATCTGTTCACCCAGTCCGCCTTCATTCTGCCCGCTCACCACCAGTAGATAGGAGTCAGTTGCTGCAAGGCTGATCTGATCCTGCTCACCGAACGCAAATTCGGCTAAACGGTCTCCGGTGATCACATCCCACACGATCACCATGCCGTCAAGTGAGGCCGTTACAGCATGGGTCGCATCACCCGGCATAAACAGCGCATCACTGTACTCCGTCGGGTGATTCTGCATTAAAGTGAGGTGTGGCGCGCCTGTGGAGAGATCCCATACGCTAAGCGTGTAGGTCTCTGGTGCGGCCGGTTGCCCCGGTGGATTATTGGGGTTAGGGGCGTTACGGGTACCGGGGGTTTCATCGGTGGCCGTGCCGATGACTGCATAACGTCTATCAGGAGCGATCGCCACTGCGTTTAGCGCTTGCTCACCCGTGTTGATCCGTTGGCGTAAGCCCGGCGCATACGACACTTCTACTAAGGTCTCTAAGGCTTCTTGTGGCGGATCCGCGATCCCCACCGACTCTAAAGCCAAGCGGATCGCTTCCGTCGACTCCCCTTCGATAAAGGCTTGTTGGGCTTGGGCGGCTAAACGTAAACTGTTGGATTCATCGGCTCGGCGTTGGGCGTTTTGACCTTCACGGTATAACTGTACCACCAAAAACGCCCCGCTAATCGCCGCGATCACCAAGATCCCGACGATCGCTTGTAAACCAAGGCGGGCGCGGCGTTCTAAGGCTAATTCACGCGCTTGACGTTCGGATTCAACTTGTGCGCGGCGTTGTTTTTCCTGAATACTGGTCTCTAAAAAGGCGCGCTCATCCGGCGAAAGCGTCAAATGCGCCGATCCGATCCAATCCTCAAATTGAGCCAAGCGCGTCCCACTCAATAAAAAGCTTGGATCGCCTTTCGCGTTGCGCCATTCTTGCATCAGGTTCGCTAACATCCGTTGCAAGCGGAGATCGGTGCGACTCTCGTTGATCCAAGCGCGCAAGCGTCGCCATTCGCGGATCAAGGCCTCATGGGCGACTTCGATCGTCGGTTCACGGGTTTCAAGGTCATGATCAAAGGTCAATAAACGCGCCTTTCCAAACTGATCCAAGACCGATTGCACCTCTTTACGATCTTCATCCAACGCGATCAACTCGGAATAGCGCGCCCGTCGGCGGGTGTCCTCTGTGCCTTCACCAAGGTTGATCAAACGTAAAAAGATTTGTTGCGCGATCCGTTGTTGGGAGGTGTTGAGTTCCCGAAAGATCTCTTCGGCCCGTCGTGCCAATGCGCCTGATACCCCGCCGCTCTTTTGATAAGCGCTTAACGTGATCAGGTTGCCAACGCGCTGATTAAACAATTCGGTCAAAGCGTATTGCAATAAAGGCAATGCGCCCGGCTCTTGTCGGACATCGCTCACAATCGCGGCGATCAAGGCTTCTTCAAACACGATCCCGTTCCTTTTGGCGGGTTGGATGATCGCTTGTTGCAATTCTTCGGATTTGAGTGGCAAGACGACTTGGGTATGTTGTTGCACCAATGAGCCGAAATGTTCATAGAGCAAGGGACGATCATAAAAATCGGCGCGCAAGGTGATCAAAAGGCTCAATTGCCCTTGTGGATGGCGCACCGCTTGATACAGCAGATCCAGAAAATGAGCGCGTTCGGACTCATCGTTGACGAGGGTGAACACTTCCTCAAATTGATCGATCACCAACAGGATCGGCGCTCGAATATCCAAGACATCACTAAGCGCGGCTTGTAAACCGTCTTTCCGGGCGGATAAGAGTCCGGTCAAAGTGTCGGAGGGATCGACGGCCACACTTAACAACGCATTTTTGAGTTGTTCTAAGGGGCGCGCACTAGGCATCATCGTGATCACATACCCGGCCCCTTTGCGGATCTGGGGGATGACTCCGGCGCGTACCACGCTGGATTTTCCGCTACCGCTGGGGCCAACCACTGCCAAGAAGCGCTCTTCCTGAAAGTGGCGCACAATCTGGGTGATGATGGTCTCGCGTCCAAAAAAGTCTGAAGCATCCGATTCATCAAAGGGGCGTAGACCTTTATAGGGGTTACGGATCACCTCAAAAGGGGTCGATGTGCCGATCGCGATCGGTTGTTGATACACAGCCTCAAAAAACGCCTTAGCCATTGCTTGGGCGGTCGGATAGCGCTCCGCGGGGTCTTTCTCGGTGGCGCGGGCGATCACACGATTAACCTCTGGGGAAAGATCGTCTAAAGTGGGTAACAAGTTTTCTAGGTGCCAAGCCAGCATTTCGTTGATCGATTGTCCCCAGAGGATATGTTGGCCGGCTAACAACTCATGAACGGTATATCCTAAGCTGTAGATGTCGGATTGCGGGCTGATCTGTGAAAATTGGAGGATCTCTGGGGCGACATACGCGATCGTGCCGCGGAGGTCATCGGTGGTATTATCATCGGGTTTTAGCTGTTCCGCGATCCCAAAATCTGCCAGATAAGCGTTGCCTTCCGCGTCTAGCAGCACATTTTCCGGTTTAATATCGCGGTGGATCACCCGTTGACGATGTGCGGCATCTAAGGCCGCGGCGATCTGTAACAACATTTGCGCTAAGGGTGCTGGCGCAAGTTTGCCGTGATCTTTGAGCATTCCGCGCCAACTGCCTCCGGTTAAAAAGCGCATGACCAAGTAAGCACCGTCAGGATCGCGCCAATAATCAAACAACGGCACGATAAACGGGTGTTCCAGACGTGCCACCATTTGCGCTTCTGACTCAAAGCTACGGATGAAGTCCGGTTGATTGGCAAATTGTGGCAAAATGACTTTGATTGCCACTTCTCGGGCCACGATCGGTTGATAAGCCCGGTAAACCGCGCCGAATCCGCCTTTGCCGATCTGATCGCGTAATTCATAGCCGCGAATCGTTTTATGTGGTGTGGTCATCAATTCCCCCCTACAATGTGCGTGTGCATGAGATGAAACGATTTTTAGCGATCTGTGATGACACAACGGGCATTAAAACGCTCTGGTGATCACTCCGATGAAACGATTTTTAGCGATCTGTGCTGATACAACAGGCATCAAAACGCTCTGGTGATCACTCCACCGTATAGAGCCATTCCGCAGTATAGCCTTCGACTCCGCTAGGGGTGCGTACCATGACCCAAAATTGATCCGGCGAGGTGATCTTTTCCAAGGCCCCCTCATAATCTTCGATCACTTCAACACGCTCTCCCTTTTTGACCGCACCCAAGACTGTCCCATTGATGGGTTGAGCGCGAATCCGGATATTTTCCTCTTTTGCGATCAAAAACAGACGCGGCGCATCGCTTACAGGTGAAATCACGACAGGGGCAGCGGGGGTTTCCGGTTCAGTATAGGGTTTATAAAACTCCGCGGCGCTATACCCTTCGAGTCCGGTTTCGGTGCGGATCTGTACCCATGGTCGGCCATCGGCTGATTCGATCGTCTCATTCAATAACTGCACAATCGCGCCGCGTTTTACCGATCCGATCTCATTACCGCGCACGACTTTCGGCTCACGGCGTAGATTGACCGAGTCGCCGGTTACGATCAAAGAACGTGGGGAGTCGATCATCGGTTGTGGTGCTTCGGCCTCTAATACGGGGGTCGGTAGGGTATCAGTGACGATCGGTGTAACACTGCCTGATTCTGTTGGATTGGGAATTGGAGTCGCATCAATGATCGGTTCGGGTTCGGGTGTGGATGCCGTTTCGACAACCGGAGTCACAGGTTCGGGTTGTGAGTCGATGATCGGCGCGGGTTCGGGTTGCGATTCGCTGATCGGTTCAGGTTCAGGTTCGGATGCCGTTTCGATTACCGAAGTCGGTTCGGGTTGTGTTTCGACAATCGGCGCGGGTTCGGGTTCCGGATGTATTTCGACAATTGGAGTCGGTTCGGATTGCGATTCAACAATCGGCGCGGGTTCAGATTCAACAATCGGCGCGGGTTCAGATGTGGATGATGTTTCGATTACGGGAGTCGGTTCGGGCTGTGATTCGACGATTGGAGTCGCGGGTTCAGGTTGTGACTCAAATAGCGCACGGGTTGCATCATCAGGGATGTGCGTTTGGACCAGCGTGGTAGACACATAGCCTACTTGACCTTCCGACGTGCGAACTTCATGCCAAGTGAAGCCGCTGCCTTCGGCCGCATTTTCAGCTAATAGCAGTAAG
>JALOOG010000086.1 GCA_025454525.1 Anaerolineae bacterium
TTTGTCCCGATGGATCAAGGCGGGGTCGCATAACGCCGTGATCTGATCATCGATCACCCGATCCTCGTTCAATTCCCATAATTGCGCGATCAAACCGCGATCCCACACGCTATCCGGGGCCACGATCCCCAACCGCCGAAAGGCCCGTTGCTCACTTTCCGAGAGGTGACGGTAGCTGTAATCAAACACGACGGTGAGGTTACGCGGCGCATCCCGATCATACAATTTCAAGGCCGCGCCGTCTTTAAGCCCGCTCTGATACGAGTCCAAAATGCGTCCCAAGTGTGGGCGGTCTTTTGCGGTTTTTAATGTGGCCGCGGCGATCTCTAACGCCAACGGATGCCCACCGATCAACCTGTACAGGCGATCCCGATCTTCCGGTCGGATGAGCGGATGACTCGCGGTCAAGCTGGTGAGTAACGCTTTTGCATCCGCTTCGGGCAGTTCGTTTAAGGCGATCGCTTCTCCGCCGTCCAATTCGTGGATCACCTGTTCATTGCGCGTGGTGATCAAGACTTTCGCGCCCGTTGGAGCGGCCCGGCGCAACAATTTCGCCGCGTGGATCGACTCTAGCCACACGTCATCCAACACCACCAAGACGCGGCCGACACACATCATCTCAAAGATCGCGGTCAACTGCCCACGGACGTGATCGGCGATCTGTTCAGGGGTCGCATCTGGCGGGAAGGTCGGCTCTTGTCCGGTGTAGCTGAACCATTTGAGCAGTTCATTACGGATGTTTGGCGATGGGGTGATGTCCGCCCATAAGATCGCGCCGAAGCGTTCGCGTTTTTGCGCGCATAAGGCTTTGGCCAAGCTGGTCTTGCCGATCCCGCCCATGCCTTGCACCGCCGTGATCGCCACGACTTGATCCGCGTTGAGTTGTTTCAACAATTGCTCAATTTCAACCGCCCGTCCGGTGAAATGTTCGGGAGGTTCGGGGGCGTTCGGGCAAACCGGTTTTCCGGTCGTGTTGAAGTAATTATTCTGCACGCCGCCGACGTTGACGTTATTGCCGCTGATCGTGCCGGAAATGTCGATGTTAGGATCTTGCGAGTCGCTCATCTGAATGTCCCTTGATAAGACCGATGTCCCCTGATTATCCGCTGAATCCGATTGATCTGCAACCACTATAAATGACTCTGCGTATAACGTTTGATCAGTTGCCAGAACCTTCGGCTTTTGCGATACTAAAGACTCATGTTGATACAGGATGCTGACATTGAACACGACAGATTTTCGGACTCGCACACGCCGTTATCAACTACTGGCCCCGATCGGAATGGGCGCAATGGGAACGGTGTATCGCGCCTTGGATCGCCTCACCGGACAACAGATCGCGCTTAAGCGGGTGATCACCCCGTTAGATCAACTGGATTTTTCGCGCTCCAGTATCACCACGGGCAGCTTAGATCGACGCTTGGCCTTAGCGCAAGAATTTCAGACCTTGGCTTCATTGCGTCACCCGAACATCATCAGCGTGTTGGATTATGGTTTTGATCAAGATCAACAGCCGTATTTCACCATGGCGTTGTTAGAAGGCGCGCCCACACTCCGAAAGGCCGCCAGTCTTCAAGCGCTAGATCAGCAGATCGGCTTATTTATCCAGTTGTTGCAGGCGTTACAATATCTGCATCGGCACGGGATCTTACACCGCGATCTGAAACCGGAAAATGTGTTGGTGACAGATGACGACCAAGTGCGGGTGTTAGATTTTGGACTCGCGAACAAGCTGGATCAAGCGCATGAAACCGTTGGCACCTTGGCATATATGGCCCCAGAAGTGATCTTGATGACCAACATCGGCATCCCGTCGGATCTGTATAGCGTGGGGATCATGCTGTATGAGGTCTTGGCTGGCCAACACCCGTTTCGCGTCGAAAGCACCTCTCTGCTGATTTACGACATCCTCAACACGATCCCCGATTACACGCGCATCCAACATGACGGTTTGCGGACGATCATCGATAAATTGTTGGTGAAAGACCCGTCTGAATCGTATCAGAGCGCGGGAGAGGTGATCCGCGATCTGTGTCAGGCGATCGGCTTATCCATGCCCACCGAAACCTACGCGATCCGCGAAAGTTACTTGCAAACCGGAAAATTTGTCGGCCGTGAAGCTGAATTTGCCCAATTAACCCGCTCTCTAGACGCGATCCTCACCCCTCCACCACAAGGGGGCGGTTGGTTGATCGCGGGGGAAAGTGGTGTGGGAAAATCGCGCTTGGTGGATGAAATGCGTACCCATGCCTTAGTGCGTGGAGTCCCAGTCTTGCGCGGTCAAGGCTTGCGGGAAGGCGGCATGTTGTATCAGATGTGGCGCGAGATCTTGCGCGAATTGTGTTTATTTGATGAGATCCAACCGAGTCTCACCCCAGAGCGCATCGGCATCTTACAGACCTTAATCCCCGACCTTGAATCGCTCACCGGCATCAGCGCGATCGCGCCAAAAGAACTTCCGGCACATTTGGCTCAACAACGGTTGATCCAAGCGATCGTCGATCTGCTGACCGCGCTTCAGTCTCCCTTGCTGATCGTGTTAGAAGATCTGCATTGGTCAAATAACAGCCCCGATCTGCTGAACGCGTTGTTGGTACAGTTAGCGACTTTGCCCGTCTTGATCATCAGCACCTATCGCGATGATGAACGGCCCGAGTTGCCAGACTTGTTACCGAAAATGCAGCCGTTGAAGTTGACGCGGTTTAACCTGACCGCGATCCAAGCGTTAGCCGAATCCATGGTGGGATCAGAGCGCGATTTAGGCTCAATCGTGACACTTTTAGAGCAACAGACCGAAGGCAACGCCTTTTTTATCATCGAAGTATTGCGGACGTTGGCCGAAGATGCCGGACAGATCGATCAAGTGGGATTACGCTCCATTCCGATCGAGGTGTTCGCAGGTGGGATGCGAACGGTGATCGCGCATCGTTTAGCAAAACTTTCCGAGTCAGATCGTGCGATGTTGCAAGTGGCCGCGCTCACTGGACGCAAGATCGATCTCTTGATCTTAGCAAAGGTGTTTCCAATGGCCGATATCCCCGGCTGGGTGCAACGATGCGCGGAGTCGGCCGTGATCGAAATTGTGGCTGAACAATGGCGCTTTGCCCATGATCGCATCCGCGAGTCGGTTTTGAATGATCTCCCAAAAGCACAAGAGATCGTCTGGTATAGCTTGGTCGCCTTTGCGGCCGAACAACTCTACGCCGATCAAGCGGCCAATGCCCCGTTGTTAGCCCATTATTTTTATCAAGCGGGGGCTTGGGATCAAGCGGCGCAATATGCGATCCGCGCCGGAGAGGCCGCAGCCGCGTTGTTTGCCAATACCACCGCGGCCGCGCATTATCAGCAAGCGCTGGAGAGCATCGGCAAATTGCCAGAGACCGAATCACAACGCTTGCGTCGGGTGGATCTGATCTTGCGTTACGATGATGTCAGCTTCTTGTTTGACAATCCGCAAGAGCGTTTAACGCGCTTACAATTGGCCGAAACAATCGCCCGCACCTTGCCTTCATTTGACGGGATGCGCCGCTTAGCCCAGATCTATCTCCAGATGAGTCGCCTCTATAACACGCTTAGCGATCTGCAAAATTCGCTCCATTATAATTTTCAAGCGTTCGCCTTAGCGCAAAGCCTTGGCGATGATTATTTGTTGGCGATTCCTACCACGATTATGGGGATCGTGGCCGCGCAACAAGGGCAATTTAGCGAGGCCCGCTCCCATTTTGCCCGTAGTTTGCCGACCTTGCTTAAAACTGAAAATTGGGAATTTTGGACTCTCGCACACGCCTATCAACTGCTCTCTTTAGGCGCACAAGGGGAAACGATCGCCTTTGATCAGACTCTCCGTGGCGCTTTAGACAAACTGCATGAATTAGACAATCCCACCATGTTAGCCCAAATCTATGCGGTCGCAGCGTTGGGGGCGTTAACCTTAGGACAACCGGAACGCGCTTTACAACTCACCGAAGCGGCCCTCCAAGCCGCCCACCGATCAGGGGATCGTGCCTTAGAAGTGACCGCGTTATATTTTGCCGCGATAGCACATTTCCGGCGCGGGGATCTTGACGAGGCGAGTCGGCAATGGGAAGCGTCTAATGCCCTCGCCGCTACCTTGGGCGGATTGTTGTTTATGCAGGCTTGGATCAAAACCTTTGAATGCGAATGGCGGATCGCGTTGGGCCAAGTGGAAGCAGCACACGCGCAACTTTTGTCTCTGTTGAACCATGTACAGATCCAATCTTCGCGTTATATTCAAGGGTTGATCCACTTGTATCTGTTTCAGATCACCCGTGACACCGCCGCGTTTGATCAAGCACAACCGTTATTACGGGAAAGCGGCGCACGACCAGATCTCGCACGTTTATTGTTATTACGTGGTGAAGAATCAGACCGCACGGAAGCAGAACAGATTTTAGCTGCGATCCGACTCCAATCCGAACCATGATTTTCTTAGAGGAATTTAGGATGTTAACGCCTGTTCAAAAGCAACTCATTGAAACCAGTTATCGTGTTATTTCGTTACAATTAGATGAAGTCGGCGCAAAATTTTACGATCATCTATTCACGCTTGATCCGTCGTTACGCGCCTTGTTTCGCACGGACATCCACCAACAAGGCATGAAACTGATGCAGACAATCGGCTTTGCCGTGTCGAATCTCCACATGCCAGAAGTGTTAACCCCAGTCCTCAAGGCCTTAGGGCAACGTCATACCACTTATGGCGTAAAACCCGAATATTACCCGATCGTCGGGCAAGCGTTATTGGCCACTTTGGCCCAAGTCATGGGTGAGGATTTTACCCCTGAATTACGTGAAGCATGGGCGCAGCTCTATCAAGATCTGGTCGTCGTTACTTCATAACATTCTTTTAATATTCGGTCTGTTCATTGACTCGAAATAGTCTAAAATATCGTGAACAAACGAACAATTTTGTCAAAAACAGACTTTTGAACACCAGAGGCGGTTATAAACATGCGTCAAATCACCATTTGGGATCGCTTACGTTACCTCTTTGATAATACCATGTCACGCGGGCCAATCGCCTTGATCGCGTGGTTAGGTTTGCTCTCGTTATTGCTGATCATCATCACAACCCTGATCGTGGCGATCTTTAACGGCATTCCAGAAGGTGAAACTCTACCCACCGTCGCTTGGTCAAGTCTGATGCACGCGATTGATGCGGGGACATTAAGCGGCCGCCGCTTAGACGATAACACCGGACTCGGCGTGGCCGGCGCGATCTTGGCCACGTTGGGCGGGATCTTCATCCTCTCCACCTTGATCGGCATCCTCAACAGTGGGATCGAAGCGAAATTAGAGGAACTCCGCAAAGGGCGTTCGTTTGTGGTAGAGAAGCAACATACGATCATTTTGGGTTGGTCACCTCAGATCTTCTCGGTGGTCTCAGAGTTGGTGATTGCCAATACGAGTCAGGCCAAGTCGTGCATCGTGATCTTGGCCGAAAAAGACAAGGTAGAAATGGAAGATGAGATCCGCGAAAAAGTCCCGAATACCGGTAAAACGCGGATCGTGTGTCGCACGGGTAGCCCGATCGATCAAGGTGATCTCCAGATCGTCAACCCAGATGACGCAAAATCGATCGTGATCCTTCCCGGTGAGGCCGAAAACCCAGACTCGCATGTGATCAAGACAATTTTGGCACTCACCAATAACCCCCAACGTCGCACCCAACCGTATCACATCATTTCAGAATTGCGTGAAGCGTCGAATCTGCAAGTGGCTAAGATGATCGCCAAAGATGAAGCGCAATTGTTGCTTGCCAGCGATTTTATCTCACGCATCACCGTGCAGACTTGTCGGCAATCGGGGCTATCTGTGGTCTATACCGAGTTATTAGACTTTGGCGGCGATGAGATCTACTTCAAACAAGACACCGCCTTGGTGGGCAAGATGTTTAGTGATGCTTTATTTGCCTACGAAACCTCTAGCGTGATCGGGATCTACAATCCCAAAACTGGCGCTCGGATCAACCCACCCTTAGCGACCCGTTTAGGGACAGAGGATCACTTGATCTTCATCGCTGAGGACGACTCGACGATCACCGCTTCCACACGTAGCAGCTATCCGATCCAAGCGGACTTGATCCAACAATTACCGCCTGCGCCGCCGAAACCGGAACGCACCTTGATCTTAGGGTGGAACGAACGCGCCCCGCAAATTATCAATGAACTCGACCAATACGTCACTTCCGGCTCACAGCTTACGGTGGTGACTCATACCGAAGCCGCCGAATCGATCATCGCCGAAGAATGCGACCCACAAAACCAGACGATCCAATTTGTGTTAGGCGATACCACCGATCGCACACTGTTAGATGCGTTGCAAGTGGCCACCTATGATCACGCGATTTTGTTGAGCTATAGCGATGAATTGGACATCCAAGAAGCGGACGCACTTACCTTGATCACGCTGTTACATTTGCGCGATATTCGGGGCAAATCCGGACGGATGTTCCCCGTCGTGAGCGAGATGTTAGATGTGCGAAACCGCGAACTCGCTAAGACCACCCACGCCGATGATTTTATCGTGAGCGATAAATTGGTGAGCTTGCTCTTGACCCAAGTTTCGGAAAATAAAGATCTGATGGCCGTGTTTGATGATCTATTTGACCCAGAAGGCGCGGAAATCTATCTCAAACCGGCTGCCAATTACGTGAAATTAGGGACAAAAGTCAACTTCTACACGGTATTAGAGTCGGCCCGTCAACGAGATGAGATCGCCATCGGCTATCGCTTGCAAGCCAACGCAGACTCACCGGATAAACAATACGGGGTGCGTTTAAATCCGCCGAAATCGCAAGAGATCACCCTCTCTAGCAACGATTTTGTGATCGTGGTCTCCAATAACTAACGACTCAGTAAGGGGGAGGCGACTCCCCCTTGTTCAACGATCTAACGTACCTGCCACACCTGCATGACTCCCGCGCCGGCCGTCATCACCCGCGTGCCGTCCTCGCTAAACGTAACCGTGTTACCACGCGCATTGAGCGCATACAAGAAACGCCCCGTCCCGTCTATCACCTGCCAGAAAGCGAGGGTTTCGCCGTCTTGAGCCGCGATCAACAGCGAACTATCCGCTAGGCGATGTAAGGCCAACGCCGGAAAACCTTGGATCTCATCAGCGGCAAAGGACGCGATCACCTCACCGGATTCCGCTTCCCAGAGCGTGATCAACGTATCCACACAGGTCGTAGATTCGTAACCGTATTCCGTTTGATCACGGCTAATTGATTGACAAGTGATCCCGGCGATCGTTTGTCCGTCCGCGCTGAATACGGGCGCTAACGTGTGCCGGTAGGCATTGCCGGCCAAGAGGATCGGCGGCGCTTGGGTGGTAAGATCCCATAAACGCAACTCACTTTGATAACATTCATTCGGAGAATATGGCTCACCTTGCACAAATTCCATGCGTTCTAAGCACACGCTCCCCACAAACCACCGGCCATCCGGACTCAGCGCCACTTTGGCCCGTTGATCAAAGTTAAAATCCGCGTCAAGGCGCAAGCGTTCATCGGTGTCTAACCGCGTTAAGGCCCCGGTAACTCCGGTGAAGAATACGGGGTGATCCACGCTTGAACCGATCCACCACCCCTGATTTACCCGTTGTATTCCGACCTCTCGTGACTCGGATGTGGCGGGGTCTAAGCGGTGGATCGTGATCGCGTTGGCCGGATCGGCCTCAACTTGTGCATAAAGGATTGTTCCGGTGAGCGGGATAAAGTGTGCTAAGGTGGTTTGATCGATTGGGCCGATGATCATCTCTTGTCTGGTATTTAAATCCCAAAGGCGCGTTGTGCCGATCGTTTCGCTTGTGCTGGCAACCACCCGATCGCCCGCAATGCCCAATACCGTGTAATCAGACCCGTATTGCGTGAAGGTGTGGAGGATCGCTCCCGTGTCCCAATCACGCACGTTTAAGAGGCCGCTCTCACTTAAGGTAGCGAACCATGCCCCTTGCGGATCGCGGATCGCTTGGTGAAGCAATGTGCCAAGTTGGGGAATATGGATCGGCTCACCTTGACCTAAAATTGACAAACGATTGTTGAAGTCTACAAAGAGTCGTTGACTTGCGTCCTGTGGATGAACCAACACGTTTAAAAGACCACGCTCTAAACGCACTTGTTCGCGGGGGGCAAGCGTCCCTAAATCATACACCATCAATTGATCGGAGTCTTGCCACAGATAGAGCGCATCTCCGATCACAAAATACCAATTGAGGTAAAATTCACCCGTAAAGATCACCGCTTGCGCTGATGTCCCTAAGTCGATCCGATAGAGATCGCTTACCTCATTTTGATTAGTGACGTAAAACAAGTATGTCCAATCCGCGTTGATCTGGAAGTTAACCGCCGATCGATCGATCACGATACGATTGACCTCTGTGCGCTGATCGATCTGCCAAAACACGACCTGAAAAGCGACACAAAAGCGGTGATCATCCGGTTGCGCGCATTCCACGATAGCGATCACCGAGTCATCGGGGCTAAAGCCTAACAGTTGATACCGAGGTAAGGCGGCTTCCCATTCGGCTAGGGTTTCACCCGTTTCTGCGTCCCACAAGGTTAAGGTATTATCGACGAATCCGGCGATCTGGGTTCCGGCGCGGTTATAGACGACTTGGGTTACGGGAATCGTGGTCAATGGGCGTGGCGCGGCCGTCCAATCGGCGGTATCGTGCAGGATCAGCCCGCGGGAAGTCGCCAGTGCCAAAGTTGTGCCGTCAGGGGACACCGCGATCGAGTCGATCTGACCGTTGCCAAAGGTATCGGTCAAGGTGAGTTGGGCGATGTTCTCCGATGTAATCGGTTGCGGTGTATCGGTGGTGAGGGTGAACATCGACAAATTGGGGCGTAAAATCAATGCTGCTAACAAGAGGGTGATCGCCGCGGCGATCGGAAGTGACCAATAAGCCGGATTACGGCGTGTTTGAGGCATTACAAGCGGAGTCATCGGTTGGATCTCCTTAACTGGATCATGACCGTTTAAGCGATGGACGGGTGACATAGATGGGGCGGCGTATTCTTGATGAATCTCCGCGATCATCTCTCCAAGGGTGGGATCTTCCGCAGCACGGGCTAGAATCTGTGCGATCGCGTCTAGATCGCCCGCATCTAAGGCACGGAGATAACGTTGTAATAGGTGTTCACGGTCTCGTTTCATAGAGTCTCCTTGTCTTGTTGGAGATAGAACTGGCGTAGACGGGCAAGGGCGCGATGCAAACGCATTCGGGCCGCGCCGGGGCGGATTCCTAATTGGGCGGCGATCGCTTCGCCGTTTAGGTCATGGATCACCGCCAATTCGATCAGTGTTTGATCTTCAGGCGATAAACGGGCTAATAACGGTCGGAGCGTCTCTTGTTCGATCGGATCGGTGGGATGTAACAACCGTTCGAGGATCTCATCTTCATCGAGATCCGCCGATCGATCTACCAGATCACGGATCAACGGTTCACGTTGATCCAAGCGGCGGGTTTGTTGGCGGCGGCGCTTGAGCAGATTTACCGCGATCCCCAAGATCCAACTCATCGGATGACGGGCGGCATCAAAACGCGACTCATGGCGCAAGGCCTCAATCGTGACCTCGCTCAATAGCTCTTGCGCGATCGGATCGATCGCATCAAAGCCAGCACGCCACACATATAATCGGAGTGCTTGATACAATTCTTCAGAATGGATTTGAATAAAATCAGCCAGATCCCCCATGTCACCTCCTGCTGATGACGATTACCTCTAAGGAGTCTTTCAACTTGGGGGCTGTGTTTGTCACATTAGTGTTTCGGGAGGGGGATCAACAGGCTCAACGCGAAAATCAACCACCCCAACAACGCGAAAAATAACAACGCCGGGGCATACGATCCCAATAGGTCAAAACTCACCCCCAACACCACCGGCCCTAAGGCCGTGCCGATAATCGTGGTGGTGATCACAAAGCCGCGGATCGCACCCTGATGCAAGCGTCCGAACAGATTCGTCCAGACCGCGCCGTCAAAAATGCCCGCGTTTCCAACCAACGTCCCGAATCCGATCACATACAGCGGCATCCCCCACGGGGTGCTTAGGTTGGCCGCGCCGATCAACACGGTGATCAAGCCAATCTGTTGCCAAGCCATCATCTGGCCGGGCTTGAGTCGCTGCACTATCATGCCACCAACGAATGAGACCACCGCGGACACGATCGAAAGTAACGCGAATGCCTCGGCCGCATGACGGGCGGTAAAGCCTTGTGTGGCGAAGATCGATACCTGATGAAATACTAACCCACCCCCGACCGCGGGACTCACCATGCGGCCGATCACAAATAACCAAAAGACGATCGTCTTTTGAGCTTCCCGTAACGTCCAATTGTCTTCAGCGATCGGGGTCATCTCTAAGGTTGGATGGGCGTGTATGGTCTCATGCCGAAGGCCATCGGGCAAGAGTCCAAAATCTTCCGGTTTATTCCGCATCAACGCCCAAGTGATCGGCACGGTGAACACCCCGACGATCACCCCAAGGATCACCCAGACCATGCGCCAATCGTGGACTTCCAAGATCCGTTGCAATTGAGGGACATAGATCGTCTGAAACAGCGCAAAGATCACCAAAGTGAGACTCATCATGAAGCCTCGTCGTCGGATGAACCATTGTGAGATCGCGGTGCTATTGACCAACCATAGCGAACCTTGTCCCAACCCACGTACTAGGATAAACACCCCCAACAGCGCGATCGGACTGGTCACTAGGGCAAATAAGGTCAAAGAGACGGCAAACAGGCCGCTGATGATCACTCCGGCTAAGCGGTTGCCATGACGATCGATCTTGCGTCCCACCCAAGTTAGCGAGAGTGCGCTTAGGATCGTGCCTAGGCTAAACAGCGTTGAGATCGTGGTACGATCCAATCCAAAGTCTTGGATCAACGCATCGACAAACAACGCGACGGTGAAATTTTGGGCGGGCGCGGTGGCGATTAAGCCTAAGGTCGCGACTCCCCACACCACCCATCCGTAAAAAATCGGCGAGTCGGCTACCGGTTTGGCCACTGGAAAATTGATCTTCTGCATACAGACCATGATAATCCGCTTTTAGGATCGGATCTAAGGCCATTGATGAGTCCAATTCCGCTCTGGTTATAATGGCGATAATGACCCAATCGAGTATATGGTTTTTAGGCTCATCTGTGCCACCCGTCCGATCAATTGATGTGAGCGTTCACGATCTCGCTTCGATCGTCTTTCTTGACTTGGATTGATTGCGCTAGAAAGTCATATACTTAAGTGTCCTGTGTGAGGAAATGTCGGTTACTTGCGGCGTGTTGGCGTGCCGGTGATAGAATCCGATCTGATGATCGAATTTGCTCTACGATGAATAGGTAATACATCATATTTATAAAATTTAGTATTTTATTTTATTACTTATGTTATCATCGATCTTTGTCTTTTGCAGGTTGACAAAAGACTCAATAAATTTCCACATTAAATTAGTATACTAATAAATACTTAATTTTTAAATATATTTCGTAATCTCCTCATGATCATCTAAATATATATAGGTGGATTGGGTAATCGTTCTGCTGTCAAGAAAAATGAAAAATCCTTTAGATAACGTGAATGGAACACAAAAGCATCTTTGGGTAAAATTGATTTACCTTTGCGGAGTCTTTCAATGACCTCTATGATTGCCACTTTTAGACCAATCCGACGATCATAAAAATATCACCCTCTTGCTTCCCGTAATGAACAGAATTTCACGATATAAATCAGGAAGTTAATTGACTCTTTGATCCACCATAAGCGCGATGATTTCATCTTCCGTACAACCTTTAAATCTTCCGAATTCCTTCATGTAATCAGGGTGAATGTAAGTCTTATCAGCCTTCATTCTGTGAAAGGTGCGTGTTGATCAAGGGATTCAACGTCTAGCTTCTATTTGTAAAGCCATGGATCGGTACATTGAGTTCATCATCGAGAATTTTAAGGATAAAACGACAGATCTAAACTCATTTAACGTTATGGATGTGCGTTATTGTAATGTGCTTTTAGGATAGGTGAATAAAAATGATATATGAAAAATTTGACGGATGGGCAAGAGAGTCGTTCGTTTATCACCATAGAAAAATCAAATGACCTTCAATGCACTGACAAACTTGCACCGAAGGTCATCTTTTTTGTTGTTTTAGGGGCGCGGACTATTGCCCCTTAAAAACAACGTATTTGTGCGTGATCCAAATAGTACGCCCCTGCCATACCTGATACCAATGATACGGATACTGAATAATACCAGGAGAAAAAGTAATAGTGCGTCCACTCACGCCATAGCCACTGTACCAATCACCATTACGCCATGGAGCAGGGTTTCCACGCCCACTACCAGACCCAGAATTATTATTACCAGAGTTTTGATTACCAGGGCTATTCGGAGGGTTGGAAGATGGAGAATCACCAGAAGGTGGTACAGGATCTTCACCATCATCATACTGGACACCTATAGCGGCAATCAAACCATTGACGAACGTGGTAACGAAAGCATTACTATATTTGTCATAGCCAAGCACTTGAGGAAGATTTAAGTAACCTGTTGCAATGCCAGAAACGACTGCTCCTATCACCGTTACGGCTAAATCGCTTAATATTTCTAAACTGCTTTGTGCATAAGCCTGTTGAGAGTCTCCAACAAACCAACTAAAGATTATCCCAGCGATACCACCAAAAGTAGTGATTTGTGTAGTGGTTACAATTTGGTGTAGTCCCATACTTGAGAGTAGGTCTCTCTTAAAACCATAATGACCGAGAAAACCGTTTGCCCAAGCCACTAGACCACCTACCACACTATTTAGTACTAGGTTGAATTGAAAGTCTTTAGTACCCATATCTTGTCTTACTTTAGACAATGCTTCTTCATAACTGTAGTCCATGATATGACGAGTAAATTTTCCGAAAGCAAAGCCACTATAGTAGCCCAAACCGCCGGCAAGCATCCCTAATATGACATCCTCGGCCCTTCCAAGGAAATTTTGAACTGCTTTTGACATCTTTGCAGAGCTAGACTGAATGCTCCCATACTCTGACGTATACCCACTCGGATCACTATAATTGACCGGATTGCCCATCGCATAAACATAGCGATTCAATTCGACCGGATTCTCAAAGTTATAGGGCCAAACATCCCGCGAGAGGAAACGCCCATTGGAAGGATCGTAATTACGTGCGCGTAGATGATATAAACCCGTGGATGTGTCATATTGTTGGCCCGTGTACAAGTAACGAGTGGCATTTGTATTGCCGCTGTCCAATTTGCCAAATGCGCTGTACGTATAAGTTTCGTCCATGCCAGAAGCACTGGCTAAACCGTGCGTAGTTCCCATCGCGTCTACGATAAAGTAATGGGTGGTGGCATTACGGGTTTGCGAGATCAAACGCCCATTACCCATTGTATAACGGACTTGTGCATTGCCTGCGCTGTTGGTTTCGGAAACCACATCTCCATAGCGGGTCAATTCGTCCCATTGAAAATGCTTGATCGTGCCGTTGAGATTTTCGGCAATGCGACGACCTGAGGCATTGTAGGCATAGCTTAGAGTCGTGTTTTGTCCAGCATCTGGTAGGATGCTAACCCCTGTGAGTTGATCACGTAAATCATAACTGTACTGAGTAGTAACATCATTTGTCGCCACTGCATCTGCTACATCGACTCGCTTGGTTATCAAACGGCCACTACGGTCATAGGTGTAATCGGTAGTGGTCGTGACATTTGATGCAGTACGGATTTGTTGTAACAATTGATCATTACGGTTATAGCTATAGGTGACCGTTGCTGCCCCCAAACCAGTAATGACCTCGTAGATACGATTGCCAGCATCGTCATATTGATAACTAATAGTGCGATTCAGAGTGGTTGAGCTACATTGAGTCCCATTAAAGCGCTGTTCAGTAGTGAGACGATTGGCTTGATCATAAACGTATTTATGGACAAATTCTACTGAACCTTTGTCTTCAGTCATACAGGTACGATTGCCTGCCTTGTCATAGGTGTAACTAAAGGTGGCGATTGCCGTCGCATCTTGTTGATAAGTCAATCTCGTGACTCGATTAAAGACATCGTAGGTGTAGCTATTGACTCGATTAGGTGTAGTGACAGTTTCTAACATCCCATCCTTGTGGTATACGTATGTTGTTGACGTATTACTCAACACGTCCGTTACCGTCACTAACTGGCGCAAATTGTTATAGGCATATTCTTGTTTCTGGATAACGGTGGTACCAACCATCACTTCTAGAGAACGGCGCGAACCATCGATAAAGTAAGTGTACTTGATCGTCTCGGTACCGCGTCCATCCGTATAGGTGTGGCGCATCTCTGTCACTCGTTGTAAACCATCATACCCATAGGTGGTGGTCATTACGATTTGAAGTTGCGCCTCACTTGGCCCTTTCCATAAGATCACTGTGGTAGGCTTGTTCAACACATTGTAACGGGTGGTAATCCGCTCAAAGTCGGTTTCGTTGGTACGATAAAAAGTTTCTTCGATCACCCGATTGTGGACATCATACTTGTAGCTCTTATAGCTTTCTTCACAGTTGCACGCACCCGCAACCACCGCGCTACGGATCAGACGGCCGAATCCGTCATATTGATACGTTTCGTGATTAGGGATAGTTTGTCCCGGTTCTAACGGCCAAAGCTTCTTGGTTTGGCAATCGTATTGACACTCAAATTCTGTGCGTCGGCCCATGCCATCGATAATCGCCTTGAGTAAGCCACTGGGGGAATACTCATAGGTGACGGTTTCTCCGGCGGGATTGGTCACACTTTTTAGCAGCATCGTTCCCACGTAGTAACTGTAAGTAGTGGTACGATTATTCGGATCGATCGAAGCAATCACACGTCCTGCTTGGTCATATTGCCGGATATGGGTAATGTCATCAGTGAAGCCAACCTCTCCCAGTTGCTTGATGCTTTCCGATTGCACTGGGCTATAGGTTAACTGATATACGGTCTGATGACTGGTCGGATCGGTGACAGACAAAGTACGCCCACCACTATCGTAGGTGTAATTTGTACTGACTGGGTTGGTATCACCTAAACTAAGGCGGGTCATTTGCCCCAAGACGTTGTAAGTGTAAGTGCTTAGTGCGCCTAGGTCATCTTTTACTGTGTTAACCTGCCCTCCGACATAGTAGGTATAGCGTGTTACGTAATAAGCCGTATTCGGATTGACCGTTTGATAGGTTGAACTTGGGGCGGAGGGATCGCAATTGTCCACTTGGATCGCCACTTGTCCAAAGGTATCGAAGAAGCTACAGGTCGCATAAGATACGCTACCACTTTCATTGCTGATACTGCTACCCCAGACCCGTCCACTGTTCGCCATATAGAAGGTTTCGGTAATGATCGCCTCGGTGTTGGCATCTCCTTGACGGATAGTCCGGTAAGATCTGCCGACTGTATCATACTGATAGTCAATCACTTGGATTCCATCCGCGCCGTTATTGGTGCTAAGCGTCTCACGAATACGGCGATTTGGATGTAACGTATCGTATTCGTAAGAGGTGGTCATCACTTGGGTGCCACGAGTCACCGCAACGCTCAATAAGCGGCCAGTACCAACTTGATAAGCATAACTAGTGACGACTCCATGCGGATCGGTGACTGAAATTTGTCGTCCGGCCAAATCGTATTGATACACCGTTCTCATTTCATAAGCTGAACCCGATTGTTGAACAGTCTCAATCAGTTGGCCGCCAGCATTATATTGATAGCGCGTTACGATCCTTTCCGTACCGACCAACAGAGTTTCCGTTAACACATTCCCACGGAAATCATAGGTGCGGGTGAGGATACTCCCATTCGGTTGTGTAGTGCTGATCACACGATTGGCATTGTCATAAACGTTCGTCGTGACTTCCGTGCGGAGTAATTGTCCATTTGAGGTATCATAGATGAAGGACTTGATCATCGTCTGATTACCATTTTGGTCATAGCTATACTCGGTTTTACCCACCACCTTTAGCCCATCTAAACGGGTAACGGTCAAAAGTCGTCCGAGAGCATCGTAGGTGTAATCGGTGCGTAAAAATGCGTTACCTGTGGAGTCGGGTTCGACCATAGTTAACGTCCGACCCATCGCATCGTAAGTATAGGTAGTAACGCGATCCGTTTGACCTACTGCTCTCACGGTTTGTCGGATCACATTGCCATACGCATCATAATCGTAATCTGTGGTCACATTATCGGCATTGGTCTGTCGATCGACGCTGCCTTGAGGTGTCCAAGTGAACTGTGCGTAGTTCGCGTCCGTGGTGGTACCTTGTGGACGGAAGCTAACTTGGGTAGGTAGCCATGCTTGACCGTTGGTTGGATAACTGATGTTGTATTCCACCCCGCCTGATGACAGTTGTTTCGGCATTCCACCCTGTGGGTTATAGCTAAAGGTCATTTGGCGTTGGCCACAACCGAGACTCGTTTGATTCGCATTGTAGGCTGCTGGATAGGTGCTGCTTGCTTGTTGACCATTGTCTGTATAGGTGTAACAGGTAATTTCGCCTGCTGGATTCACGATCTTACTTGGGTTATCCCCACCGTTATTGTTATCGTCACTTTGATAGAAATAGGTGGTGGATTGGCCAAGCGCGTTAGTATCTTGGATCAAACGTCCATAGCGATCGCGTGTTGCGGTGGTGGTGACACCTGCGAGTTTAGATCAATGACTGTCGGCGAAGCAACTTTGGTCGAGTTCCGAAATCCTATACCGTGGCTAATGCCATCAGTTGACATTATTGCCATTAGGATCAATCGCCGAAAGCAGCAGATGACGGTAGAGATCTTGTGTATGATAGGTGTAACGGATCGGGTTTTGAGTCGCAGGGAAACGCACCTCAACGAGATCGCCGTTTGCATCATAAATGTAATCGTAGCGATTATTGAGGGTATCGATGATTTGGGTGATTCGACCTTGCCCATCTCGAATGAATGTCACAGAGAGTCCGGTACTGCTGGTAATCCCATTAGCGCTAAACCGGAGGCGATTCCCATTCAGATCGGTGATCGATCGCAGTTTTCCACCTGCGTTCATCTCAAATTGATTGCCATAAGGATCTGTATAGGTGTAGCGGGTGGGCATGGTATTGCTCGAACCGTTAGCACAAATACCATTTAACAGGATAATTGGGCAATCACTGGATAATTGGCCATATACGCCCGGTTCGGCTACATATCCTATGGTTGTATGCAAACTGAATAAACTAGTAGTAGTGCGATAGAAGGTGGTACGTTTACCGTCAGGCATGGTCAATGTAACATTGCCAAAACCGTCAACCTCCAAGCGTGGATTGCCAATTGCCAACGACCAACCATACCCAAAATCGCCGTTGATATTCCGTTCAAGGCTATCGTAAATGCGTCCAATGGTGATCGGGAATCCGAAAACTGGGACGGTGAAATCGGTAGTTGAAAGGGTGACACGGCCGTATTTGTTCTCACCACTGGCAATCACCAGCAAATTACAATGAACGACAGCACCTTGAGGATTTGTACCGCGCACGTAGATGTTATAGGTATCGTTGGCATGTAGTGTGGGATCAAATTCAATGATCGGTTGGGTGATGTCGGTAAAGCTCGCGCCTGCACGCAACAATGTGAACGGGTTATTACCCCCCAGTGTTGGCTGCTGCCCTTGATCATTGCGCCAATAGTAAACCCGGTAATCGGTCAGTGGCGTATCGATGTAAATTGGAGTCTTTTCGTAAAGGCGGGGGGCTTGTTGGTTAACATAACTGGGTGACGAGATACACCCCGGCGTGTTGGGGCTGAAGTCATTTGGGAACAGGTATTCGGCCGGAATTTCTCCTAATGTCACCACGATCTCAACTGAGGTGCGTGTGAGATATTCACCATCATAAGCTGAAAGCGTGATCTGATAGGTGCCGGCTTCGCTAAATTGAACAGTCTGTTGATCTAGGCCTAGTGCTGATAGAGTTAGACCGCTAGGGACACTCCAAGAGGTTTGCAAGGCCAACGGTTTATTGTCATCTTGCGTGCTATAGGTAAGTGTCACCGTTTGCGGTGCAAAATCTAGCAGATCCCCATTGTACTGAAGTTGGATCGCGGTTTGATCCGCGCTCAAAGTCACAATGGGTGGTGTGTGTTCACCTAAGTAGAGATTAGAGCTATAAATGTTATTCGATTCGCTGATTTCAACGTATTGATCATCAGGATCAGCCCATACCCAGATCGGCCCTAAGAGTTCATTCGGTTGAATGGTGTAAGAAATGGAGACATCTCGAAAACCTTTGGCAGCGATGTTATCAGAGATGGTCGCGGTGCCGATCAAGACTCCACCGGCTCGTGGATCGCCGACATAGAAATTAACCTTGATATTAGCAAGATCGCGTGATCCCACATTGGCAATCCGAGCAGTGAGTGTGTAGTTATCCCCGGTATTGCTTTCTCGTAGCAGTGAGACGAGCAGATCAGGCTGTGCCTCAAGGCAAGGCCCTGGCTGGGTGTTCAAACGATAGGTGTTATGCACCAACCAACTGGGTTCTTCAAAGGTCGGGATTGTGCCGAGATCAGTGACATTGGTGATGTGATAGCTGTGTTGATTCCAAATGCTCCGAGTCGGCATCCACGTCGGGTTTGACCAGACTTGAATACCATTGTAATTCTTTAGCTCAGGGTTACTATCGTTAGGACTCCAAACATCCCCTAAATTAACAACACTAATAATATCTGCGTGACCATCTGCATCTACATCTGCAATAACGGGTAATTCAATACCTGTACGATTAGGGGCCAATTGCTCGGCTAAAATCGCACCCGTCGTACCATCAAATATCCGTAGTTTGTCCTCATCAGCGTAAGCTACTTCGGAACGGCCATCCCCATTGAAGTCAAATACAGATGAACCAGTCGCATGAGATGAATGATCTTTAATCGTTTGTTTCCAAAGGACAGTTCCATCGTGATTAAACACGATGTATTCATTACGAGCGGCAATACCAATTTCAGGATCGGGGTCATTATCGAAATTCGCAATAGTTGGTGACCCTCCCCGTCCCGGTCCGTGAGTAGTGGTTGTACCGAGAGCAAGCGAAATACCATGTCGCCCACTGCTTTCCCGCCATCTTGAGTCAAGGATTAAAGCGGGAGTTGGGCTATTTGTATAGTTCAATACATAGACACGTCCCGGTCTATAGAAAGTGTTGTTACCATTGTTAATTACATTATCTCTAATGTCTGTCGATACTAATACAATCTCTGGTTGAAGATCATTATCAAAATTTCCTATGGCGGTTAAACCACCTATTAACTCTTCTCCTTGTCCGTTTACAGCACTGACACGGACAGAGGTATCATTTGGATTGGTATAAGTGGGGACACCATTGATTAGGTGGATTACTTTGTAAACACTATTACCCGCAATAATCTCAGGATAACTGTCACCATCTAAATCGGCTAAGATACTGTTGGTTACATTCATTACGCCACCAACATAACTTACACTATTGTGTGGATATTTCCAAATAATTCTACCTTGATTGTCGAAAACAACATTTCCGATAACGACCTCAACTCCCCCAATACCATCGATATTAGCAATCGCAATCGCTGATCCATTGAATTCTACATGATATAGTTCTGATTCCCATAATCTAATGAGTTCATATTGGTTATTAGTAACATTTTTTACCAAATTAAACGCTACAAGGTACTTAGAGTAATCATTGTTTAGGCTTCTGTATCCAACAGTGATTATTTCGATGATACCATCTCCGTTAATATCTCCGATGGCTGTGTTTGCAGAGGCATGAACGTTTGTATCACTTGCCTTCAACAAGCCTGTGCGTCCATCTACCACACGAAGATGTCCCCAAGCAACAGTTGAAAGGTTATCGATATAACTATTAAATACAATTTCTGGGAAACCATCTCCATCTAAATCCGCTACGGCTGGAGTCATTACAACTCTTGATGAGATTCCAGACTCTTTCGGATCGACTACAGCTGTTGCATACCATCGCCATTTCATTTCCATCGTGAACGTTTCCGAACCCAAATTCGGACGGCAAACGACTTCAGAACGGTTGACGTTATTGGTTTCGTCGGTTTCGACAATCACATGACCACTGTCGACAAAGGCATAAATCAGGCCATCGGGGATCTGAACCGTACCAGAGGCGACGGCGCTCACCAAGAGGGAATCATTCCCATCGATCCCATTTACAACGGTTGTGCCGAGAATCGTGTCCCCAACATTGTAGACCCCGGTTTCGGCGGGATTGGCTGTGGGAATGTCTTCAAAGAAGGTTAGATTAAAGTTTCCAGTGACACGTCCACTTTGAAGATTGGCGATTACCGCACTCAAAGTACCGGAAACCGCATGGGTGTTGAGATCAACGCTCATACTCGTGGTGTTGATACTGTTAACTGTGAGATCGAAGTTAATCCCGTTGTCTACGATTAAAGTCACAAATGCATGGCCGTAAGAGGTGGTGTAGGTCGTGTTTTGGGTATCTACATCAAGGCGTAGCGTGTAACTTCCCGGTTGAGTCACGGTTGCGATCGTATCCAATAGAGTCGCATCGGTGATAGTAACGCCCGTATTTCCAGAGGTCACTGACCACCGATAGCTTTTTGCATTGGCGCTGACTTCACCATTCAAGTAGACCAATTCACTGGGTGTATCCATTAGCAATGTGAGGCTAGTTCCCCAAGTGGTTGGGTTCGGGATGTCGGCGATGTAAGACTCTACGGTTGGGATTGTGAAGTCAAAACGTTCTAAACAGTAGCCAATGAACAACGGACTCGGTTCAGAAGGTGTGGGAGCAAGTTGCGTCCATTGGATTTCCACGTATGACTGGGTAATTGAATAGCGTTGTGTCGTTAACCCTGTACCAGTGCTTTGTTGACTAAATTGCCCTTCTCGAATCAACGTTCCTTGAAGGAGTTGATTAAAGTCTCCATTGGATGTCGGAATGGCGCTGCCTTGTTTGACTGTGTAATTGCCATGACCAATCACGTATAGATACCAACCAGAAGTTGTATCAGGCAGTTGGAGATACATCCCCACCGGATAAGTACCTTCGGATGCGGTCGTGGTGCTAAATGTACCGTTATCATTGGACTGAATAGTAATCGCGCTATCAATCCATGGGCTGACGGTCCACCCAGACATGGTATTTATTAACGTAAAGCAGAGCGGTATGTTAGTAGGTGTAGACGTTGGTGTTAAGGTGCTTGTCGGTGTATCCGTCGCTGTGAAGGTTGCCGTCGGCGTGAAAGTTTCCGTGGGTGTAAACGTTTCGGTCGGGGTAAGTGTTGGAGTTGCTGTCGGAATGTGAATCGTAATTTGAACGGTATCCGACACGGTTTCATCGCCGTCGGTAGCGGTCAATTTGAGGTCATACACTCCGTCTACCGCAAAGGTGACGGTAGACGCAACGCTATTCACATCGGAGAAAATAACATTGGCCGCCGTGCCACTCCGATGCCCCTAAGGCTACATTGCTTGCTTCACTTAACAGCAACACCTGATCCGCCCCAGCATTCACCACAGGCGCAGTATGCACCACGATTCGCACCAGATCGGATCGGATTTCATTGCCGTCGGTCGCGGTCAATTTGAGGTCATACACTCCGTCTACCGCAAAGGTGACGGTAGACGCAACGCTATTCACATCGGAGAAAATAACATTGGCCGCCGTGCCACTC
>JALOOG010000087.1 GCA_025454525.1 Anaerolineae bacterium
GGTGTTCCGGTGATCATCGGTTCTACATCGGCGATATAGATATATTCTCCGCTAGTGACTACTTGGTCAATTGGACGGGGATAACCTTGAGCGGTCGTCCCACCATGATCCACCGCGTAAGGGGTTGGATCACTGACTCCAGCCGCCACAGCCTCATCATAGGTAGGATAGAATGGGCTACCCGGCCCGCCTCCTTCTCCACCCCATCCTACGATTACCCCCATATGTTCAGCGACACCCCCATCCAATCGTTCGCCTTGGTAAATAAATAATAGATCCCCTGGACCAACATTGTTAAAACTGGTCACTCCATCATCGGTTGCGGGAAATCCCCAATTTCCTTGCCCAGCGATTCTCGCACCCTCATGACCATAGTATGAAGATGAAGAGCCACCAACTTGGTAAACAGTGTAATTGGCGGTATCACCACGCACGGCACGGTTACGCATGATGTCATCCAAAGGTCTAACACTTCTAAAAGCACTTGTTCCGGCGTACAAGTTGTTTGTATTTTCGCCTAATCCCCAAGTCCCCACACCGTCTCCCGTGTATTCTGCCATCCCAGCACCAAAATAATAAGCAGCAGACGCACTATTAGCACAATTTCCACCGTTCGGCCCACCCTCTGGAAAAACCGATTGTGCATAATCTTGTAATCCCGTTAAGTCTTCAAATTGCGTAGTGTTGCTTGGTGCGGGATTGACATTTAGGTCAGGTTGATCATCGGCGATCGCTAACATATACAACGCCGCCCCCGCCGGAGAATAGGCCGCTCCGGAGGCAATCTCGTTTTGCGCGGTGGTGATCAAGCGCATCACCGATGGGCCGTCCACTTGACCACTATGAATCGCCTGCGCCAACTCAGTGACCACCATATTAAACGAGTCCCCGTTGGCATTATTCATCAACTGAATGGTACGAGTCGTTGGGGGTGGACCTGGGTCTACTATGACTTCAAACGTCATCAATTCAGCCAATGCCGCCGCGATCTGCTCTTCGGTGTAAGCACCGGGGTTATTTAACACATCTTGAGGGTTGGGATCGGCTTGGGCGGTAGAGTCGGGCGGCGGAGTCGGTGTATAGCTTACAAAGGTGGTGCTTTCCCCCGCTGCCGATCCACGATCATCACTTGGCCCGGTGATCGGCTTTGCGATTGAGACCGCCGGAAACACCCCGGTGATGACCGCACCGCGCATCTGTTCGGCGGCGGAGTCTTCCGCGTCCGCCATGGTGTCACTGATTTGTCGGACGGCTTGCGCGGATTGTTCTAAAGCGCTTAACAGGCGTTGCACACGCGGTAAAACCGTTTCTTCCACTTCTTTAAAAAACTCATCCGCGCCTTCACCTTCCCAACCGTGTGTTTTGAGTTGTTCACAGGTCTGTTTAAAGCGTCGATGATGGGTGGTCAACGTGGTGTTGATCTGGGTAAAAGATCGGGCGATCTGCTCTAATTGTTCATACTGGACTTGGATCACGGCACTGGACATAGTGTTCACCTCATGAACCGTTGGATGATGCAATTATAATCGCAATTTTACGCTTATAAAGGTTGTAACAAAGCCAAGGCCTGATCTAAACGCTTCTGATAATCGGTCGCAAGCGGCAACTGTGACGGGAGTCCGATCTGTTCCAACAGATAGGACGCGGCCACCACCCCATGACAAGCGGCCCGTTCGATCCCTTGATCCAAGGTCGCTAACAAGGCCCCACACAAGGCATTGCCCGCACCCACCGGATCGATCACATCGATCGGCAAGGCCGGCACATAGACCGCCTGCCCCTGCTCAAAATCCCACACTTCCACCCCCTCCGCGCCGCGTCGCAAGGCCAAGATCCGACATCCCGCCGCCCGAAACGTAGCGATCAGGCTATGCCGTTCCGATTTTCCGGTAAGCGCGCACGCTTCGGCCCAATTGGGTGAAAAGACCCGGCACGCCTGCATCAATCGCGTGAACTTATGTGCCGCTAACGGGCGCGGGGTTGGCGTGTAAGTTTCAAGGCTGATCTGTTTCCCTTGTGCTGTGAGATAAGCACCAAATTCCACACGCGGATTTTCGGGATGTAAGCCCCAATGCAAACCACGCGCATCTTGATAAGTGGGCGGGAGGGTTTGATCTAACGGTTGATCAAATAACGCGGGTTCAATGACCCATTGATGCACGCGGGTGCCGTCCGGTGCAATCAACTGGTGCGCGTAAGGGGTGGGACGATCCACCACCCGTAATCCGGCCAGATTCACCCCCGCATTGATCAGCGGCGCAAGGTGTTGTTCGTTCAGATCCGCCCCAACATCGGCGACGATCCCAACCGATTCGCCCGTTCCCAATGCGGCCGCCATGCCCCATGCGGTTTGCGGCCCACCGCCGCCTAAGATGTTCAGATGCGTTGTGCCGTCCGCAAAATGCAGATCATCGATCACAATTCCGAAAGTCACCAGTTGGATCATCGTTGTCAGCCTCTCTCTGATGAATCACCCGTTACATTATAGGCGATCTTGTCGCATTTAAAGATAAGGGACTCGTTTTGAGGTCATGGGGAGGTTAATGAGGTAGTGGGGATCGCGGCGATCCCCACCGGTAAGGGTGACTTAAAAGGGAATGTCATCCACTTGATTACTTCCACTGCTAGGCGGGGCAAAATCATCATATTGGTTGCGCGGCCCTCCGCCAGGGCCTCCTGCATTATCATCTCGGCGGCTTAAAAAGCGGATGTCGTTGGCGGTCAACTCTAGCGTGGCGGCGGGTTGGCCGGCTTTATCCAGATACGCCGAACTTTTGACCTCACCGATCACCATGATCTGTTGCCCACTTTTTACGTATTGGTTGACCAATTCCGCTAATTGTCGCCAACAAGTCACACGAAACCAAGTGGTCTCTTTGCGTTTATCGGCACCACTTCCCACGTTTTTGTTGACCGCCACCGAAAAATCACATACCGCGATCCCGCTTTGGGTATAGCGTAGTTCAGGATCGCGTCCAACATTCCCGACGATGATCATCTGCTGGTACGTCATGGTAGTTAACTCCTTAAGTAGCTCAAAATTAGGCTCTTGTGCAAATTTCCAACTTTCTTCGGCACGCTACTTAGAGTGCGAGAAAAATTGTTACACCTGAGTATAACAAATTTTCTGAGGAAAATTTTGCGCTGTAGATCGTGATCATTATAGCACAATTCGCGCATTTTTAGAACATCTATTCCGTAAAAAACAGCGCAAAGACTCTCAAAAAAGCGGGGTAAACGGTACACCGCCTTTTTAATGGATGATCAATTGCAAGCGATCAAGGTGCTAGTAATCCCAACAGGTGCGAGATCACCCTTGATCGTGATTGGCTGACCGTTAGCGGCGGCGGTCATACGCGCCACCAGTTCACCAAAACTACGTGCGAAGTTTCTGGCCAAGAAGGCTAAAATGATCGGATGAGCAGCCCGATATTTGGGAGTCACTTCAAACCAAATCGTGACGGTTGAGCCTGTTCCGTTAGGGTTAGGGGTCACTTGCCATCCACCCAGCATCGTCTTAAACGGGTAAGGGAAGCCCGGTTCATCCGCTAAAAATTTAAAGTCAACCCGGCGCATCTGATGATCGTAACGTTGGCAATGTTCGGCCCACGTTTTGCCACGCACATCTGTACATTGACGGATCGCATCCACACCCGACTCGGCCTGATTTCTAAGGATAACTTGGGTGAGATTCGGTGAATATCGTTGGATGCTAGGGAGATCCGCAATCATCGGCCAAAGTTGATCCGCTGATGCAGGCGTAACCACCGCCACACACAACCGCTGGGTATTCGGATCACCGGAAATAGTATACACTTCCTGAATACCCTGAAGTTGACGCACCCCAAAAAACAGCACGATCGCCCCAACCCCCAGCAAAATCAGCATCCCCAAGGGTTGCAACAGGCTAAACACCCCTAAAATCACTAGCAGTGTGCCGATCACCCACAAAAAATCTGCTAGACTGATCATCATCGCCAAAAAGGTGTTGATCGGGTTTCGGGTCGCTGTCCAGATCACGATGCTGGCAAATCCTAATAACCCTACCCCAACAAACTGATAGAGGATCAGCTCACCGATCCCGATCAGCGATCTCACTGCATCGCTAAATAAGATCAACATCAGACCGGAAAGTATGGAGAACAACGCATTGGCAAGTAAGGCGGTTTTCAAGGTGATTGTTTGCATCTCATAACCTCTCTCATGACAGACATCCATGCCAACGCATCCACCAATATCCCATGCGTGATGCGTCGGCACTTTTCAAGATCATGCTTTCAGCATACACTAGTCAGGTAATCAATACGATTACCTCACAGGTAAAAACCACGATGATACAAGATCCAACTATCGGCAAATTTGGAGATCTCCTCAAACGGTGGCGCAAAATCCGCCGTTTTAGTCAATTAGAACTCGCGTTAGCTGCCAATGTATCCACGCGGCATCTAAGTTTTGTTGAGACCGGGCGCGCTCACCCCGGCGATGATCTGATTTTGCGCTTAGCGGAGGTGCTACAACTCTCGTTACAGCACACCAATGCGATGTTAATGGCGGCCGGATATGCACCGCGTTTTAGCGCGTGGTCACTAGAGGATGATCACACCGGATTAGTACGCGCCGCTTTGGTGCGTATCTTGGCACAACATGAGCCGCATCCTGCCTTTGTCACGACTCGCAATTATGATCTCATCATGGCCAATAACGGCGCACATCAGTTGATCGATTGGTTGACAGACGGTGATGATCTCTTGACGCGCTTCGGCAATAGTTATCGCATGTTGTTCGCAACCGATGGGTTACGTCCGTACTTACGGGATTTTGATCGATTACAAACCATGCTTTTAAAACGGTTGTATGAAGAAAGTATCCATTATCAGAGTCCGGCCTTGCTTCAACTCTATGAAACTTGCATGGCAGACGTGCGGGATCTGCAATCCGTCACCCCCGTTGAGTTTGATCCACCCTTGCCAGTGATGACACTTGTACTCCAGAAACATCACCTTGAACTCGCTTTCTTTTCCACCGTCACGACGTTCGGCACAGCGATTGATGTCACGACCCAAGAACTCCGGATCGAAAGCCTGTTTCCAGCCAATGCCGAAACCGATCAGTTGCTCCAAGCGTTAGGGACGGAAAATCGTCTAAAATGACTCGTTAGTCCGTAACAAACACCTGTTCACCCGCGTCAAGATCGCTATAATCACCGATCACCTGTTCTTGCTATTTTGGACGTAACTTCACATGCCTAAACTGTCGTTTTCCCAACGTTTACAACAACCCCAACCGATCCTAGCCGATGGTGCCATGGGAACGATGTTGCATCAACGCGGAATCGAGATGCACCTCGCCTTTGATGCGCTTAACCTCACCGATCCCGAATTTGTGTTTGAGATCCACCGCGCTTATCTCCATGCCGGCGCGGAATTGATCGAAACCAATACCTTCGGCGCGAATCGCTTTAAATTGACCGAACACGGCTACGCCGATCAAGTGGATACGATCAATCGTGCCGGAGTTGCGATCGCACAACGGGCGATCCGAGACATAGGTGAACCAGATCGTTATATCGCCGGATCAGTCGGGCCATTAGGCGTGCGCCTCAAACCCTATGGACGGATCACCACAGAAGAAGCGATCGAAGCGTTTGTAGAGCAGATCGGCGCTCTGGTCGACGCGGGCGTAGACGCGATCATCTTCGAGACCTTTGCCGATCACACCGAATTGTTGCTTGCGCTCAAAGCGGCCCGTCAAGTTGCGCCGTCGATTCCTGTGATCTGTCAAGCCACGTTCGCACCCGATGATCGCACACTTCCCGGTTTCACCCCGTCGAAAGTGGCCTTTGATCTGTATAAGGCCGGTGCAGATGTGATCGGCGTGAATTGTTCCGGCGGCCCGTCCCAAATTTCTAATATCCTCACCACCATGCGGCAATGTGTGCCGGACGCGAAACTCTCGGTGATGCCCAACGCGGGATACCCGGAAGCGATCGGCGGTCGCATCATGTATCCCGCTACGGCAGATTATTTTGGGGATTACGCGCTCACCTTTAAGGCGATCGGCGCATCGATCATCGGTGGATGCTGTGGCACGACTCCCGCTCATATCCGAGCGATGCGTGAGGCGTTAGATGACCCGTCTAAACCGCTCCCGGAGATCAGCGTGATCGAAATGAACGGGGATGAAAGCGATCAAAAGCCGGAACGTCCTACCGACTTGGCCCGTCGTTTAGCATCCGGCCATTTCACGATCACGGTAGAGATCGCGCCGCCGCGGAGTTATACCGTCGATAAATTGTTACGCAGTGCGCGCTTGTTACGGGATGCTGGCGCAGACATCTTAGATGTGGCGGACACGCCCGCCGCACGGATGCGGATGAGTCCGTGGGCAGTCTCACACTTGATCCAATCCCAAGTCGGGATCGAAACCGTGTTACATTTCCCGACTCGTGGTCGCAATCTGTTACGGATTCAAGGCGATCTCTTGGCCGCTCATGCAATGGATTTACGCAACTTGTTTGTGACGATGGGCGATCCCACCAAGATCGGCGATTACCCAGATGCGATGGACAATTACGACATCGTGCCGTCCAAGTTGATCGCGTTGATCAAACACAACATGAACACCGGAGTCGATCAAGCGGGCAATAGCATCGGCAAACCGACCAATTTTACGGTAGGTTGTGCGCTGAATATGTTCGCGGATGACCTTGACCGCGAGATCAAAGTCTTGGGGGATAAATTGGCCGCGGGGGCCGATTTTGCCTTAGGTCAAGCGGTGTTTGAACCGGAAAAGATCGAACGCTTCTTACGGCGTTATGAAGAATTACGTGGTGAACCCTTCCGTTTACCCGTGTTGATCGGGATCATGCCGCTGTATAACCTCAAACATGCGACCTTTTTACACAATGAAGTCCCCGGCATTGTGATCCCAGACACGATCCTCAAACAAATGGAAGACGCGGGCGATCGGGGGCCGGAAGTCGGCGTGAAGATCGCACAAAACATCTTACGTGAGATTCAAGGGCTAGTGGCGGGGGCGTATATCATCCCGGCCTTCAGCAAATATGAATTAGCCGCCGAAGTGATCAGCGCGGTGAGTGTGATCGGATAAACGAAGCTGATGGATGAGATCAAAGCGCTCTCACAACAACGTTTTGGGCAATATGCCGATCGTTACGTGCATCATCAAACCTTGGCCAAAGGGGCGGGGGTTGCCGAGATCATCGCGTTAGCCGCCTTAGAACCGGATCATCGGGTGTTAGACATTGCGACGGGCGGAGGTCATACCGCCTTAGCTTTGGCCCCGTATGTGCATCAGGTGATCGCTACCGATCTCTCCACCAAAATGTTAGGGGCGGCCCGATCGAATCATCAACAATCAGACGTTCATAACCTCCATTATGTCAATCATGATGCAGAGCGTTTTCCATTTCCCGACGATCACTTTGATCGGGTGACGTGTCGTGTCGCACCGCATCATTTCCCCGATATTTTCCGCTTTGTGTTAGAAAGCACACGGGTTTTAAAATCCGGCGGTTGGTTGATCGTGCAGGATCTGTATGTGCCGGAAGAAGAACGCGCCGCCCGTTATTGTGATGCGATCGAAAAGTATCGCGATCCGAGTCATCATCGCATGTGGTCGGAAAGCGAGTGGCGCGGGGCATTTCTGGACGCGGGTCTCACTGTGGCCCACACCGCTCACCTCACCCAACGCGCTAACATGGAAGCCTGGGCAAAAGTACAAGACTGCACACCTTATCAGATCGAACGCTTGCATCTCTTGTTAGCACAAGCCCCCGATCCAGTGCGTGCGTGGTGGAATCCGACCTGTATCGGCACCCCAGACGCGGAGATCGATCATGTGTACCTGTTGATCGGTGGGATAAAATCATGACTCAAGCCCTAGATACCGCTTTTTGGCAAGCGATCGTTGCGGCGGATTGCGCGATCCCAGAAGGCCATAGCGCACAATCCTTGACTCCACAGTTACTACAGATGATCGGATCACCTGATCCGGTTTTGCGCGATGAGATCGCCTATCTGGTGTTTGCACGTTGGATCGTGCGTGATCAGCATTATGGGGCAGCAGAATTACGCGCCTTGATCGACACATTGACCGCTAATCTCCGCTATTTCATCAGAGACATCGACACCGATACGGTGTTATTGCGCTCATTTTCGGCGTTGATCCTAAGTTTGATCGCCTATTATGATGTGCAAGCGCCTTTTTTAACTGTTGAGGAGCTTCAAAGTTTATTGGATCACGCCCTGACCTATCTGGCCGAAGAACGCGATTTACGCGGGTATGTGGACGGGATCGCGTGGATTCATGCGACCGCGCACACCGCCGATCTGTTAAAATTTTTAGCGCGCAACCCGAAAACCGGTGAAGCGGAACATTTGCGGATTCTCAACGCGATCGCGGACAAATTGTTAGGCCCATGGCGCTATGTGTATGTGCATGATGAAGATGAGCGCTTGGTCATGGTGGTACATGACCTCTTAAAACGTGAGACCCTGCATCATGTGGTGATCATCGGGTGGTTAGAGCGCTTGCGCGAATGGAAAGGCGCGATCCCGTTGGGTGGGCCGTTTGATCCCGCGATCCACGCGCCCTATATGAACACTAAAAACTTTGTGCGGAGTCTCTATCTGATGTTACAGCTTTGGGCCAGTTTAGACGAACGCTACGCGGACTTAGAGCGCGAAACGCTTAAAGTGACCCGGGCCTTCAGCGCGGCCGTGGTGTATCAGACCTAACGGCCGCGTTCGGTTATTGAGGTTGGGTGTATTTTTTCTTGATAAATGCCAAAAATGGATAGGCGAGTTTCGATCCGTCTACTGCGCCCCGCTCTAAGGCGGCCCGATTGGCTTCCTCAAAATCGCGATGCAAGCGTTCGATCTCACGGCTTTGTTGTTCCGCAGGTTGATTTTGAAACAGCGTGACCGAGGTGGTAAAGCGTCCGGGTGAGACCATTAACCAGATTTTATCACTGATCTTCACCAAGCGCCGCTCTAACAACCGATTGGCTTTCATACTCGCGGTGAATTCATCTAGGGTCGCTTGGATGCTGGCCATCGGCACATCAAACTCGCCTAAGGTCTCTAAGGTCTTACGGCTCAAGTTGTGATAGATCAAGAGGCCTTTGGCCCGTGCCATGTGCGCGTCACGGATCGCGATCGTGGGTGGGCCGCCTTGCGCGATGCTCACCGCGTCCGGATTGCCACTCATGAGCGCATGATTAGCGATCGATAATTGCGCGTTGTACTTCTCATAGATCACATGGAACTGTTCACGGCTGATCTTGCCTTCGGCAAATTCTTCGATCAACCCCCGAATTTTACTCTCGATCGTTTCCTTAAAGGCGAGCGCTCTTGCGCGATCGTTGGACATGGACGAACTCTCTCAGTAGATAATAGGCAATGAGTACCCTTATGATCATAACACGGACTCGACATTACGGAACGTAAAAAAAATCTCATTTTACATCAAGGATTCATTTTTCCCTGTTTTTAATATGTTACTTAATTTCTAATGGTACAGTCGGATTCATTGAAAAATAACGGGGATAATAAACACATGGCAGAACACGACCCGCTGATTGTGATCGTCTCGAATCGGGGGCCGTTCTCGTTTCGATTAGACGGCAGTTATAAGCGCGGCGCAGGCGGACTGGTGACGGCCTTGGCCGCCTTAGGGGAACAGTACGATGTGTTATGGGTCGCCGCCGCCCTTACCAAAGCCGATCACCAATGGGCCGAAAAACACGCGAATGCTCCTCAAGTGATCGATAACACCCGCTTACGCTTGGTCTCGTTGGATCGGCGGAGCTATCGCCACTATTACAACGTGATTTCTAACCCCTTGCTCTGGTTCATCCAGCACCAATTATGGGATATTCCGCGTGAGCCGAATATCAACGCCGAAACTTGGGAAGCGTGGCGTGAAGGCTACGTAGAAGTGAATCGCCAGATCGCACAAGTGGTGATCGAAAGTTTGCGCGATGTCCCGCCAGAACAACCGATCCTCGTGTTTCCGCAAGATTATCACCTGTATCTGTTACCGGGTTTTTTGCGTGAGGGATTAGGGGATCGGGTCTACTTACAACCCTTTATTCATATCCCTTGGCCGGGGCCGGATGCGTGGCGGATCTTGCCTGCGGAGATGCGAAACGCGATCCTCACGGGGTTGTTAAAATCGGATCGGATCGGCTTTCAGACGAAACAAGATGCGTTCAATTTTGTCCAGACGTGTCGGGTTTATCTACCCGACGCTCACTCACACGGCGCACGCGATACGATCACCTATCAGGATCGGGCGGTAGAGGCCGCCGCTTATCCGATCTCGATCGATACCGATCGGGTGGAGGCGATCGCGGCCGAAGCACAAACCCGTCTGTATAAGACGCAATTGATCAACCTAAGCGCCGATATGAAACGGATCGTGCGGGTGGATCGCATTGAACCAAGTAAAAATATCATCCGCGGGCTAAAAGCGTTTGCCGAGTTGTTAGAGCGTCACCCGGAGCATCGCGGCAAGGTGCAGATGTTGGCGTTACTTGTGCCGTCACGCATGGAAGTGTCGGAATATGAGCAGTATTGGCGTGATGTGGCCACAGAAGCCGGCATGATCAACATCCGCTACGGCGATCCGATGTGGGAGCCAGTGCGGATCATCTTAGGGGATAACTATCACCGGGCGATCGCGGCCTTGCAGATTTACGATGTATTGTTGGTGAACCCGATCGTTGACGGGATGAATCTGGTGGCCAAAGAAGGCAGCTTGGTCAATACCCGTGACGGCGTGTTGATCTTGTCGGAAAACGCGGGCGCGGTCTATGAATTAGGGGCGGATGCGTTGGTGGTCTCCCCTTATGATGTGTATTCTACCGCCGAAGCGATCGATCAAGCGTTGACCATGCACACCGACGAAAAACAGCGCCGATCGGCCGCGTTACGCGCACAGGTCAAAGGGGCCAATGTGCATCGGTGGTTTCAGCATCAATTGGACGATGCGCTTAAAAATGAGGCCAACCATGCCTCAATACCTGTCACCTCTGAAACGAGGACATCGCTATGATCCAAGACGATTTGCGGCGTATGGGCGGTCTGAACCCCTACGGTCAAGGTGTAACAGCGTCCAGTTTGGCGCATGTGTTGTGCCACACGCATCGCATCCGCATCGGTGACATCATCGCCCAAAAATACCACCGCGTCCAATTGGTAGGCGGTCACCAGATCGGCGAAGGCCGTGCCTTTGTTCACGGGCAAGGGTGGCCGCAACTCATAGATCATGCGTCCGGTGAACAATTCAATCGGCGATGTTTCAATCAACGGTTGCAAGGCCGCGCCCAAGATCGCGTGCGCCATGGCGGGATCGGGCGAGCGCCGATAGTGGATCGAAGCGGTCGCGCCTTTGTCCTCAATCTGCACCCCGTCCAACCCCAAAGCAGCGATCGCGGTCAAGATCTGTTGCAAGGGGGCGCGATAAACGTCCAGATCGGGCGGGTGGACGATCTGATCATCGATCAAACGATCAAAACCGTGATTCCCGATATAAACCGCGCCGGGGATCGCCACTTTAGCGGCGAGATCCAATACCCCGCGCCCAGAGATCAATGCCAACAAGGTCAAGCGTGGTTGCAAGGCTTGCAACAATTCACGGTTGCGCGGAGTCAATTGCGCGGCCGCGGGATCGGACACGATTGGACTCAGGGTGCCGTCAAAGTCACTGATGAGGCCGATCCGGCTAAATTGGAACAAGCGTTTTAAGTCCCACATTGTGTAAATCCTTTAGATTTGGAGTAAATCCCTCATGAGCAAGACCATTACCGTTACTTTAAACCCCTCGTTAGATCGGACGTTGATCACACATTACTTTAACCCCGGCTACCCGAATCGTACCACTGAACCGACGCGCCTAGACCCCGCCGGCCGTGGGGTGAATATTTCGCGGGCGTTATCACGCTTAGATCAAGCGACAAATGCGGTCGTCTTGTTGGGGAGTGATGCGACCTCGTATTCCTATAAGGCACTCTTGGCCCGTGAGACGATGCCGTTCACGGTGATCACCCGTACCGGACGTACCCGTAGCAACATCACGATTATCGACACGGGCAATCAACAAGAGACGCAAGTGATCGAAGAAGCGACGGTAGGCAACGATCAAGATATTCAAGCGATCACCGAGACTTTAACTCAACTGGCTGAACCGGATGACATCGTGGTATTTGCGGGAAACTTGACGGTAGACGGCCCGCGCGATACCTATCGGCGCTTGATCGAGATGTTACGTTCGCATGGAGTCAGCGTGATGATGGTCACGTTTGGCGAACCGCTGAAGTTGGCATTGAGTGCTAAACCAGAACGCATCGCGATCACCCGGGCAGAATTAGAGGCCCTGGTGAATTATCCGATCCGATCGGTGGATGATGCCCGGTTTGCGGCCCGTGCTTTGACAGAACGTGGGATTCATGAGATCTTGATCGCACAAATCCAATCTCCAGAGACCCCCGACGCATTGCTGATCACCCCGCAAGAAAGTTATTATGCGATCGCGCCGCAAACGACGCAACGGGGGTCATCTAGCGGCGTGGTGGATGCGTTGATCGCGGGGGTGATCACGGCGATCAAGCGAGATGAAAGCGCTTTAGAGACCTTACGATTCGGTGTGGCGTGCGCCACGTTTACCGCCGCACAGATCGGCAATGAGTTTGGTGCAGGCAGCGAGGTACAGAGCTTACTCCACGCGGTGAAGGTGGAGTCAATGGGCGCACAAACCGCTGGCGCTTAGCTTAAGCCTTCATAGGTGGTCAAGCGATCTCGCCATGCTTGAGGGATCGCTTTGCTCTGATTCGCCTCGTAATCGAACACCACGATCACGATCGTGCCGATGGCGGTGGTCACATTTTCTCCGTGCCGTTCGACGGAGATCTGGTGTTCCATGTCAAAACTACTGTTCCCCAAGCGACTTACCCGTGTCCAGACATGCGCGATCCGATCGTGGACGGTCATCGGGGCCTTATAATCTAGGGTGACGCGGGCCACGATCATTCCCGTGGAGGATATGCTCCCGTCCCAGAGTCCGTGGTCATGGAAGTATTGAATCCGCGCCTGTTCAAGATAGGTCAAATATTTTGAGTTGTTGACGTGTCCAAGGGTGTCCATATCGCCGTATCGGATGGCGATCGGCACATGATGATGATAGGTCATGATCTCGCTCTTTGTTTGGCTGATAAAGACGGATCTTAACCGATCGCGGATCTTCTGACAACCTAGAGATCCGCTAGGGCAATCGCTTCAAAAATCCACGCTCAACGAACGACGGTGACGGCAGCGGCTAAGAGCAAAAATTAATCCGGCGACAGCGGCAACGTGGTTAGAGGGATCGTAAGATCGAAAAGGCGCACCCCAAAGTCAAACCACCCATTCATCGGCTCCTCCTAAGGATCATATCGGTCATATGGAGGACATGATAGCACAGATGAGCGAAAAAATCGTAACAAATGTTACGTGTTTTCGCTGATGTCTTTTGAAGCGATGCCCGATCTGTGATTGGGATTTTATCGGGTTTCGCGTTACCATTAACCGGATGTCGTTACAAAAAAGGAAATATCTATGGATTTTGGCCTCGCCTTGAGTTTTGTATTTCAAGATCAACGTTGGACAGAAAAAGCGGTCGGGATCGTTCTGCTCACCTTTGCGGGCATTGTACCGTTGTTCGGATTGGTCGCTTGGGCGATCTTGTTCGGCTATATGATCGCGTTGGTACGAAATGTGATGCGCCGTGAGCCGTATCCGCTGCCCGCATGGACGGATCTCGATCGCAAGTTTAGTGAGGGCGGGCGGATCTTGGTGGCTGTGCTGGTCTATAACTTGCCGTTGTTGTTTTTAGGGATCTGTGTGTTTAGCGCGCCAGGTTTGATCGGCGGTAACACGCCCGAATCGGTCGCTACGGCCACGCTGATCGCCTTATGTTGTAGTGTGCCGCTGATGTTGATCTATTCCGCGTTGGCATGGCCGACCTTAGCGATCGCGGTGATCGATTTTATCGTCACCCCCGGCGGCAAGCGTCTGTATGATTTTGGCGCGATGTGGGCCAAAGTGCCAGAAAATTTCCCGTCGGTTGGGCAATGGATTCTAATGGTGACGCTGTTAAATGGGATTTTGGGGATTTTAGTTGCGATCCCGTGCATCGGGTGGTTATTAGCGGCGTTATTTGCGATCCCAACGCATGGTCATCTGTTGGGGCAATTTGCGTTAGCGATGGAACGTCGGCGTAGCGCTTAACCGCCAACAGCATCAAGGGCGTTTTTCAACCCTTGATGCTCGCTCGATTTGCGCTTAGCGCGGCATATTCATCGGCATGATCACATGGACAAAATCATCGCGATTTTCCGGACGGATCACACCAGGGCTGGCCGATCCGTTGTTTTCGATCACGATCCGTTCTTCGCTGATCACGTTCAACACATCGATCAGATACTTGATGTTAAACGAGATGTCTAAGGCCTCACCTTCCACAGTCGCATCGACCAGGCCTTCATTATCCCCGCGTTCGGCGCTTTTACCCGTCACCAAGATCTCACCGGGTTCACCGGGGCCTTTGGGGGGACGCACAAAGATCCGACCACTATAAGCGGTATCACGGGCGAAAATTTCAGCACGTTTGCACGCACGTAACAGATCCGACGTGTAAACGATCGACTGGGTGTTGTATTTGCGCGGGATGATCGACGCAAAATCAGGGAACTTGCCTTCTAACAATTGCGACGAAATCTGCACGTTTTGGGTGTTGAAAACGACAATATCGCGTTCTTTTGGCAACGTGATCAACACTTCGGCACTATCATCGGTGATCGCGCGGGCGATCTCGCTCATCGCTTTGGCGGGGATCACCATTTCCACCGCTTGCGAGAAGGTTTGTTCAATTTCGATGGTGCGAACCGCTAAGCGATAGCCGTCAGCGGAGGCTAAGGTCATCACGTTACCGTCTAACTGCACATAGACTCCGGTGAGGATCGGTCGATTGTCCTCTGTGGCGGCCGCAAAGGCGGTTTGTAGGATCATCTCTTTGAGATGTTTTCCTAAAACCGAGACATCCCCATCCCCGGATTCTTGGGGCGGCGGGAACTCGTTGGCATCGATCCCCTTGATATTGGCTTTGGTGCTACCACAACGCAATTGTACGGTTTGCGTGGCGGGGTCTAAGGTGAGATCGACTCGTTCTTGCGAGAGGTTGCTCACCAGATCCGCGAACGTTTTCGCGGGTAAGGTGATCGCACCTTCTTGTTCGATCTTCGCGCCGATCCAGCAGGTGATACCGAGTCCTAAACTCATATTGACTGCGGCGAGTTTAAGCCGGGCATCCTCTGTTTTTAACAGGACATTGCTTAATACAGGCATCGTCGGCCGGTTTTCGATCGCACGGCTAACGAGGCTTAATCCTCTGGCTAAATTCTCTTGTAAAACGGAAATACGCATCGAAGTGACTCCTGCCATGCGTGATCAAAATATCTGATTGATCCGAAACTGTAATTATACTCTAGATCTGGCATCGATCGCAAGCATGGTTTGAATATTCGTACCGTCGCTTATCGATCCGGCACGGTGTCAATGTTCTTTTCTTTAAAGTTAACATCAAAATCGAAAGGGACGCGGTTTTTTATGTTCGAGAAGTAACCTCAGAAAAGTATCTCGTCAATGGAGACCGATCCGCCTATGCCGCACGGTTCAGATCCCCCCGTATAGGGGCTAGAGTGGGATTATACATAAGAAACTTTTCTGTACCTACTTCTGTGGTTCAAAGCTTTTAACGGAAGCTACTTGTGATGATCCCCTGTGGCCATGCTTGCAAGATCCCCACCGATCGATCATACTCTTAGCTTATCATAGCGGTGTTAAGGTGATCCATGTCTTCTAAGGCCAAACGTTTATTTATCAGTTATCGCACCACCGACGCGCCGATCGTCGATAAGATCGCGCAAGATCTCCGCCTATTGAAGTCCGCGGACGGATCATCCCGTTACCTCCCATGGCAAGACAAGCATGATCTACCGGCCGGCGTGCCACATTGGTGGGATGCGATCCTTGAGGCGATCGAAGCGTGCGATCTGTTCGTGTTTCACCTCACGCCCGATAGCCTGAAAAGCGAGGTGTGTCGGGCGGAATTGGAATATGCCCACGCGCTGAGTCGCCCGATCATCCCGGTGGTGTTAGAGAGTGCCTATCGACTTGACCCAAAATCCGGCGGCTATCGCGTCTTAGACGATCTCAAACCGCTGATCCCGTCGTGGTTAGCGCAAATTCAATGGTTGTTTTACGTGGGAGCGGACTTTTACGGACGGTTTGAGGGGGCGGTCGCTTATCATGACGCGCATCCATTACGCCCAACGGCCGCCGCACGTCCCTTACATCCGGGCGGGCCACAAACGCACGGCCACAGCGTGGATCTGTATGAGGCGGCGTGCGAATATGCCCACAAATTGGCGTTCCAAGAGGCGAATGCGTTATTCCGCACCTTGGTGCAACGCAACCTGCCCGATTTTGCGGATGCGGCCGCACAATGGCTAGAGATCCTGAAAGACTATGAAGAATTGCTGTTGATCGATTCGAGACCCCGTGCGCGCTTCACCTTCAAACCGCGTTGGGAGCAGTATCTCAAGCTGTTTCCGAAGTATTTTCTTGAACCGGATGAGATCTTTGATCCTAAAGGCTTCGCACAACGGGGCAATTCGGTTCAATCTGATCCACCGCCGCCTGTGCAACCATCGCCGCCCACGATCATCAAACCGCGCAGCGAACAACTGATGCCCGCGCCGTTTGGGTGGATCAAAATTCCGGCGGGCAAAGGCACGATGAAAACGTATGAAAATACTGAGTTGATCATCCCGACCGAACGGTATTGGATCGCGAAATATCCGGTGACCAACGCCCAATACGCGGTGTTCATCAAAGACGGTGGGTATCAAGAGCGGAACTGGTGGACGGAACACGGTTGGGAGGCGCGCCTCAAGGGGTGGGCATGGCAAAATAACAAGTATGAAGAGACCGATAAACCTTGGACCGCGCCGCGCTTCTGGGATGATCCGAAGTGGAATGGACTCACCCATCCAGTGGTCGGAGTCTCGTGGTACGAAGCGATCGCGTTTTGTCAGTGGTTAAGCGACAAGACAGGTGAAAAAATTATGCTGCCGACCGAGGCCCAATGGCAATACGCCGCACAAGGCGATGACGGACGGGCGTATCCATGGGGCCCGAAATGGGACTCGAAACGCTGTAATCACAATGTGGATAATAAAGGCATCGGCCAGACGACCGCG
>JALOOG010000088.1 GCA_025454525.1 Anaerolineae bacterium
TGAAACGCTGATTCCGACTGAAACCGCGACTCAAACGGCGTTGCCAACCGAAACTGCGACCGAAACACTGATTCCGACAGAGACCGCGACTCAAACGGCATTGCCTAGCGAAACTGCAACCGAAACGCTGATTCCCACTGAGACCGCTACTGAAACGTTGATGCCCACAGAGACAGCGACTCAAACGGCTTTGCCTACTGAAACCGCTACTGAAACGCTGATTCCCACTGAAACCGCGACTCAAACGGCATTGCCTACTGAAACTGCTACCGAAACACTGATTCCCACTGAAACCGCTACTGAAACCGCGTTGCCTACTGAGACCGCTACTGAAACGCTGATTCCCACTGAGACGCTGATTCCGACTGAAACCGCGACTCAAACGGCATTGCCAACCGAAACGGCCACTGAAACGCTGATTCCCACTGAGACAGCCACTGAAACGCCATTGCCCACTGAGACAGCGACTCAAACGGCTTTGCCTACTGAAACCGCTACTGAAACGTTGATTCCGACAGAGACGGCCACTGAAACGCCGTTACCTACAGAGACCGCGATTCCCACTGAAACCGAAACACCGGCCCCCACATGGAATGCACCGAATGTCGGTGGGGCGGTGTGTGAAGCTTGGATCATCTATCAGACCAATCAGACCGGTGATTGGGAGATCTTCCGACAAGGGGATTATCCCGCCGTGCCAGAGGCGAATCCCAATATCAGCCTTGGGGCGGGGGCATCCGATCTTACCCCTAGCTTATCGCGTGATCGGCGATATGTGGCGTTTGCCAGTGATCGCGATGGCAACTGGGAAATTTATATTCATGCCGTGGATGGCTCATTCCAATTGCGTGCTACCGACGACCCGTCCGCTGATACCCGTCCAGTATGGTCGCCCGATGGCCGATACATCGCGTTCCAAAGCGATCGCAATGGCAATGACGATCTGTATCTATTAGATGTCACCACAGGCGAGATCACACCCTTGACGACCGATCCTGCTACCGACCGTGATCCGTCTTGGTCACCGGATGGATCATCACTCGTATTTGAGAGCAATCGCGATGGATTTTCCCAAATTTATCGCATCGTGATCGGACAATCGGAACAACGCTTAAGCGATGGATCTGGCAACGATTTTAACCCGATCTATTCACATGATGGATCGCGGATCGCGTTTATTTCGGATCGGGGTGGGACAAGCGCAGTCTATGTGATGGATACGGCGGGACAAGTCTTGTTCACCGTGTCGGATCTGGCCGGGAATGCGTCTGATCCGGTCTGGTCAAATGATGATCAACGGATCGCGTATGAATCGGATCTTGATGGCGATCGGGATATTTACGTTTATGAGATCAGCAGCGGCCTAACCCGTTTGATGACGGATAATGGCGTAGCGGATTATGCGCCGACGTGGATCTGTAATTCAAGTACCGTGGTATTTGTCTCGGAGATCGCGGGAGATGCCAATATCTACGACGCGGACTCATCGCCGATCGATGGCCCGCCGCCCGCACCGACTCAACGCACCTTTGATCCCGCGCAAGATCAAGCACCGGCTAATCTACCGCTGTATAGTCAATAAGATCCACCGGATGAGGCGAATTGTACTCACCTCATCCAGCAATCACTTCAAAAAGCATCGGCGGAAAGACGTAACATTTGTTACGTCTTTTTCGCTCATCTGTGCTATACTTCAGCTAACATGACCGATCTGATATGAAAGGTTCTCTATGAAAGATTCTCTAATGAACACCGTGTTCAATCTGCTTTCTGATTTTGAGTATTGGCTTTTTCGGCGATCGTGTCCAATCTTACAATCAATCTAACCCCTCTGCCGCTGTCGCCGCCGCTACTGCCGTCTTGATCGAACATGGGCTGAAGCGTTGGCCATGCTCATCTTTGTCCTATCGTTGCCTTTCGGCGCGGTTCGTTCTATGATTGAGCGCGGAGGGTGATTTTGATGATCCTATATGTGGCTGATGATCTGTTCCAAAGTCCGGCGAAAGTCTTGGTAAACGCGGTGAATACGGTGGGTGTGATGAATCATGGCAACGCCGCGGATTTTAAGCGTTTTTATCCGACGATGTTCGCTCACTATCAAGCGTTGTGCGATCGCGAACAATTGACGATCGGCCGGTTGTTCTTGCATCAGACCGCGCATAAATGGGTGTTAAACGTGCCGATTAAGGCACATTGGCGCGAAAAAGCGACCTTGCAGGCGATCGAGTCTGGATTACAAAAATTTGTCAGCATTTACGCCGAATACGGGATCACCTCTGCCTCGTTTCCCACTTTGGGGAGCGAGGATCTGTCATGGGAAACTGAGATCCGCCCGTTGATGGAGGCGTATCTAGATCCGTTGCCGATCATCACCTATGTGCATCATTACGATAGCGGGGCGGCTGCCAGTCGTAACACCCGTGCGATTGCGGCATGGTTGTCACAATCGCCACAAGCGATCGCCTTTGAACAGTTTTGGCGCGATCTGGTGCAACAGATCAAACGCCGCACGACTTATCAAACCGAACAAGGCGATGAGTTTCAAGTCGGTCAAGACAGCAAAACCCGCGCTAAACATCTGGTGATCAGCCGCGATGGGCATTCTTCATTTTTCTCCGAGTCGATGTTAGCCGATTTGTGGTCGTATCTGGGTGAGGCGGGCTATTGTTTACCGCGAAATTTACCCGTTCACGCGGCCGAATTGATCACCTTGCTCTCCACCTTGCCCTATCTCCGTCCGGTCGCCTTAGCCACGGTGGGCGGCGCGATGCACACTGGCTTACATTACATCCCAATGGGGCGCGGGAATCAGACGCACCGAGTACAACTATGACCTCATCTACCCTAAAAATTTTTATCTCTTATGCCCGTATTGACGGTAAAACGCTTGCGCTCAAATTGCGCGATGACCTCCAAGCCGCCGGACTCGCGATCTGGTTAGATCTTTCAGAAATTGAAGGCGGCGCGGTCTGGACAGAGAAGATCGAAGCGGCGATCGAGGAATGTGATCTGGTGTTGGCGTTGCTGAGTCATGGATCGTATAAATCGGAAATTTGTCGGGCCGAACAATTACGCGCCATTCGCAAAGGCAAGCGCATGATCCCGTTGTTGGTGCAGCCGGACGCGGATCGCCCATTACATTTAGAACACATCAATTACCTTGATTTTACCAAAAGCGAGCGCTATAGCGATAGTTTGCGCGATCTGTTGAGCGATCTCAACGCGGGACGCGCTTTCCGTGATACTCCGCTCCCCGCGCCAGAACAACCTGCCTCCACTTTGTTTGAAGCGACTCCGACTAAGGCCGGAGTCGGTGAAAAACGTGAAGCGGCCTTGTTTCGCCGGGCGATCGCCGATCTAAGGCAATCATCTTGGTTAGGGGCGCGTTATTGGTGGACGTATTTTCTGTTTTATTGCGTGGATCTCACGGAAGTCAGCACGATCTTAAGCGACGGGCGCTTACGCTCTACATCGGCGATCACGGGACGACGGCGGAGTCGTTGGGATGATACAGTCAGGCTGTATTTTCGTCCACGCACGCCGGATATGTGGTCATCGGAAGGCATTCGCCCTAAATCTCAGCGACGTAATGGCACGATCGGACTCCCTATCTATCTCTTGTTTGATTTAGAGGGGATCTTGTGTCGTCAAGAATCGCGGTTTACCGACGGCGATCCCACCACGACGAATCGCACTTTCGCGAAAGCGAGTCAATTCGCGCAAATGCCATTTGAGTTGATCTATCATGACTCGTTTGTGTATGCCGATCAGCGCGAAGAGATCATGCAGAGTCGGCGCGCTCAAGTGATTGTGCCGGATCAATTGGGCTTAGAGATGCTACAATACATCTGGTGTCGTTCCCGCGCCGAATACGAGACGTTGCGCTCAATTTTGCCTACGGATGTATGGCGCAAGTGGCGGGATAAGATCACCGTTCGCACCGATTACACCCTGTTCTATCGCCGTTGGACGTATGTTGAGGACACCTTGTTGACAGCGGAGTCGGTACAATTTCAATTTCATCCGGCCGCCCAAGACGCGGATCGGCAATTTTCCGCACGCCTCACGGTGATCAGTGACGATCAGCGCTATGAATGGTTTGAGGAACGCTGGATCGCGCAAGATGAATGGATCTTTACGCTACCGCAAGCGCTCCCTCATTACACAGTACGCTTAGAATTAGATGACACGGTGGCTTATCAAGGGGAGTTTCGACAATCCGACGGGTTGATCTGATCACATAGGACGCGCTTGAATTTGACGGACATAAGCCCGTGCGCCGAGGATCAAGGAAACAGTGGGCAACCATGCCAACCCGTATAAGGTGAAACCATAGACCACAAATAGGTATTGATTAAAGATTTCCCCTAACAAAGGCAATTGATAAGCAAGGCTTCCCGTCCAAAAGAGCATCCCGATCGCGAGGATAATCCATAACCAACGCATCGGCACAATCGGTAGGTGATAATAGAGGATCGGGGTGAGTTTGGTCTCACGGCGAAACCATAAGATCGCCGCACAGATCCCCAACAACACCAACACCAAAAACAGCGCAGAGGTGGATAACACCCCTTGCGCTAAGCGTAAGATCAACAACCCGAACGCGATCCCGCCGATCACGATCCACTCAATCCGTGTCAATAACAATATTTGCGGGGTGAGGTTATAACCACGACGATAGAGCAGGGCGGTCAGTAGCACCAAAACGCTTATACTGATCCCGCCGATCGCTAAAAATAGCTCAAATGAGAGCTGGATCTCCCAACGCCCCCATACTCCCCAAGCAATCCCAACGATCGCCGCGCCCAACATCAATATCCAACGGAGATGACGCAAATGCCCACCCGTGAGCGCTAAAAACACAAATAGCATTTCAAGTCCCAATAAAGCGTGCGCGCCAGTTACACGGGTGACTAGGGTGCGTGGGATGTCGAATAGAGTTGCGGCCGGATTGATCAATAAAGCGCTTAAGAGTCCATAGACTCCCGCGATCGTCATCAACCCCAAGAGATCGCGCACGCGATAGCGGATCATCGTATCGATTAAAAACGCGCTGATCGCCAGATAACCGATCAACTTGAGCGCTAATTCAAGGCTCACACCTGCTTGTAACGCCTTCCCTAACAAGATCTCTGAACCAAAAGCCAAAAGCGCGGCGAACAATCCCCACACGAGAGCGCGTTGAATGATCATGGTTAGCCTGTGGTTTTCATGCCGGCTGCGATCCCGTTGATTGTGGATAAGACCGCTTGCAACAGGTGATCGTATTCGGGGGCATCGGGCGCTGATTTGCGTAAGCGTCGCAACAGATCGACTTGGATAAAATTGAGCGGATCGACATACGGGTTACGGCGTTCGATCGACCGTTTGATCACCGGGGTTTTGGCTAACAGATCGTCTTGACGCGCAATTGAACACAAATATTGACAAGCGCGATCGTGTTCGGCGCGCATCTCGCTAAAAATTTGTTCGCGCAAAGTTTGATCGCTCACCAACTCCGTATAGAGCATCGCGATGCCCATATCCGCTTTTGCTACATCTAACTGCACGTTATCGATCAAGGAGGTGAAAAATAACCATTGATCGTACATCTCACGCAAGCGCTCTAATCCGTCCGATTGCGTTTGACAGAACGACTCTAACGCATGGCCCACTCCGTACCAACTTGGGATGATCGATCGGCTTTGCATCCATGAAAACACCCAAGGAATCGCCCGGATCGAGTCAAAACCGCCTTTGCTACGCTTGGCTGGGCGTGATCCGATCGGCATACTCGCTAATTCATTGATGGGCGTGGCCTCTTGCCAATAGGTAAGAAAGCCCGGCGTTTCATAGACAAAGGAACGATAAGCCTGTTGGCTATGTTCAGAGAGATAGCGCATTGTTTCGCGCCATTCTGGACGAATCTCCACCCGTGAGGGAAGTCCCGTGGCCAAAATTGCTGCGTTCATCACCTGATGCAAGTGTCGCCGGGCGATCTCGGTGTTGCTATAACGATAGGCGATCACCTCCCCCTGTTCGGTGATCTTCACCCGTCCAGACAGCGAGTCGGCCGGTTGGGCTAACATGGCGCGGTTCGTGGGGCCACCACCACGCCCGATGCTACCACCGCGCCCGTGAAATAGTTCTAATTGGATCTGATTCGCTTTACACAATTCAGCGAGATTTTGTTGAGCGGTGTATAAGTTCCAATTGGAGGCGATGTAACCCCCGTCTTTATTGCTATCCGAATAGCCGATCATGATCTGTTGACGTTTTCCACGCTTCGCGAGATGAGCCGCGTACATTGGGTTATCAAACAAGGTTTGCATCACCGTTGGTGCGCGTTGTAGATCATCCACCGTCTCAAATAACGGCACAATGTCCAGATCATCCGCGACTCCGGTTTCAGTGGCAAATAACAGCATGGTCAAAATGTCGCTAGGATGTTGGCTCATGCTGGCGATGTAACTATCGATCACCACTTTGCCATGTCGTTGATGTGCGGTGGTGACCATGCGCCAAGTTGCAATCACGCGATCGGTGATCTCCGAAAAATGGCGATTCGGGGGAAATAACGGGCGCGGATTGTCGATCTCACGGGTCAACAACGCTTGTTTTTCGCTTTCGGTCAGGGCTGCGTAATTCTGACACAAGCGATAATACTCAAACAATTCCCCGATTGCGGCCGCATGATGACGGGAGTCCTCGCGGATGTCTAACGGCACTAGATGTAAACCAAACAGTTTGACTTTCGTAATCAAACGTTGTAAGGTGCCTTCAGCGGAATGTTGGGCGCGATTGGTACGTAAGCTATCGGAGATCAATTGCAAGTCCTCTAACAATTCATCCCCTGTTCGGTAATGATGACTCGCTAGGCGATCTGCGATGATCTTGAGGTGTTGACGGTAGATCTCGCCTTGATAGCGTTTGAGATCTGGTGAACTTCCGGCCGCTAAGATCCATGTTTTTAGCTCATCTGAAACTGGGATCTCATCTTCAGCTTGGGTCAAGCGCGCCCGCAAATACTCAATATCCTGTAAATAGGCTTGTGTGGCGCGTTGACGATTGCGCGCAAAGGTATCTAAGGTTAATTCGGGAGTGACATTCGGATTCCCATCGCGATCCCCGCCGATCCATGAGGCGAATTGCAACAAGCGCGGCAATTTTGACCAATCTGTCTCTGGATAATAGGTGTTCAGATGTGCGCGTAATTCGGTGTAGAGATCCACCGTCACATCCATCAGGGTTGAGGTAATAAAATATTGCCCGAAATCGACTTCATCCTCTACGGTGGTACGATTGGCGCGGGTCGGGCGGGTGTGCCACAGTTGTTCGATCCGCCGCACAATATCATCGATCATGTGGGTTTCTTCACGGGGCAACAAGGCCTGTCGTTCCCGAATCGCCATGTAATCCGCGATGTCTCGCAATTTGATCAACACTTCTTGACGTTTTGCCTCAGAGGGATGCGCGGTCAGGACTAAACGTACACAGAGGCGTTGTAAGAGTGTTTTGACCTGTTCTCCGGTGTAACCTTGCGCTTGTAAGGTGCGAATGGCGTTTTCTACCGAGTCATCTAACTTGCCTTCACGTTCCCGATCGCGTAACACCCGAATACGTTGTTGATCCTCCGCGATGTTGATCAATTGGAAATAGTTGGCAAAGGCCTTGATCAAGACTCGTTTTTCGTCCAGACTCGCGCCACTGATCAGATCGATCAGTGTTTGTGTGGCGTGTTCCTCACCACTACGGCGCGCTTTGGCCGCGGCACGGACTTGTTCCACTAATAAAAAGGCGGATTCGCCTTGCTGCTCTCGAATGATCATGCCCAACAGATCCCCTAAAAAGCGAATATCTTTGCTAAGGGGAGATGGGGATGAGTGATTCATGCTAGATGGGTTATCTGACATACAGGTTTATCTCTCTCCGTGGGTAGCACGTTCGGCGATCAACGCGGCTGTGACGACTTCACCGGGGGCTAGTGAGACCATTTGCGGTAGGGTTGCGCCGGCCAATTGACGGATCAATGAACCGATGGCCGCTTGCGCGTAATTGGTGCGTTGTAATTCCACAGAACCCCGTATGAAATAGCCCTCTTCAATAAATTTTAACGCTTGTGCTTCTGCGTCCACGCTGACAATGATCACACGAGCGGGATCAATACCCGCGGCCTCTAAGGCGGTGATCGCGCCATAAGATCCCGCGTCGTTAATGCTGGCAATCACATCAAATTCTACGCCAGCCGCTAAAGCCGCTTCGATCGATTCCCGCGCTAAATCTTGTGTCCCGCCGATGTATTCGGTCGGGATGATATTGGCATTCGGCGCAAATTCTAAAATACCGTCTCTTAACCCATTGGCCCGCAAAACCACATCGGGCAGCGTGGGATAGGTGAGGATCAAGACATTGGCCGCTCCGTCCAATTCATCACGGATCAATTGGCCGGCGTAGCGCCCTGGTGCGAGACCCATTAGATAGTTATCGGTGACGATCATCACACCGCCGTAGGTATTTTCGCCATCAGGGTGGGCCATCACCAAAGGATAATTTTGTTGATCGATCGCCCGCAACGACTCCCGAAGTAAGGTGTAATCTAATCCACACAAGACAAAAGCGTGTGCGCCTTCGGTGATAGCGCGCTCTAATTGCAACGATTGTTCGTAGGGGACGCTATTGGCATCATAAACCCGGGTATTGATCCCATAATCTTCGGCAAATTCGACCAATTCACGGGTTTGTTTGGCGTTGTATTCACTGGTGAGATTACATGGCAAGATCGCAATAAAACTATTTTCACCCAGTACACGCCGTGCGATTTCCACTTCTTGCGCGGTAGGGATCGTCATCGCGAGATCCCCCGTTTGACCTACGATCACCGTGGCAATCGGGGGGGTAGACGGTGTTGTGTCTGAAAATAAGAAGATAAGTCCCGTGATCAAGAGGATCAATAAAAGGAACAGACCGCCAATTATCGGATATAAACGTCGCTTTTCATTTTCAGGTTTGGTGGTAGATGGAGTAATTTTAGCGGGTGCGGGAAAATTGCCGGTAGACGACGCAGGTAAACCCGTCGCATGGCGTAATTGTTGGATCATCTCTCCCACGCTGTTAAACCGTTGATCGGGGGATTTGGCTAAAGCGCGCATGATCACCGCTTCAAGTTGTGGGGTGATTTGCCGATTATACTCACTGGGCAGAGTGGGCATTTTTTCTAAATGACGATAGATGATCGCCACTAAATCGGTATTTTCGTCCTCAAATGGTTGAACGCCGGTGAGCATTTGATAGAGGATCACCCCTAAGCTGTAAATATCAGAGCGTTGATCCAGCGTATCACCACGAAGCTGTTCGGGGGACATATAAGCGGGCGTACCGACGATGTTTCCGGTTTTAGTGGCATTCACATCACTATGAATTAGCTTGGCCAAACCGAAATCGGTGAGATAAGCGTGACCGACATCATCTAAGAGAATGTTAGAAGGTTTGAGATCGCGATGGATCACCCCTTTACTGTGAGCGTGTGCGAGGCCTTGCGCGATCTGGATAAATAATTCTAAGGCCCGATCTAAAGGCAACGGTTGTTCGATCAGATCGGCTAAAGATCCCCCGCGTAACAAACGCATCGCTAAGTAAGCGAGATCCCCGTCAATGCCGTAGCTATAGACAGGTAAAATGTGAATATGCTCAAGGGCGGCAATCGTGGCGGCCTCTTGGGCAAAGCGCTGTTTAAATTCGGGGTCTTCTAAAGTATCGTCTAAGTCAATGACCTTTAGCGCGACATCCCGATGGATGCTTTGTTGATGAGCGCGGTAGACTGTTGCCATTCCTCCGCGTCCGATGCGTTCGATAACCGTAAAGTCGTTAATTTGTCGTCCGACGATGTTACTAGTGGGCATATCACCGTCCTAAGGTTCAGTTGAGTGCGAAATTATAGATAATATGAGCGGCTTATGCCACATATTCGCCTAATTGCTTCAAAAGACAGCGGTTAAAAAACGAAACATTTGTTACGACTTTTTCGCTCATCTGTGCTATGCTTTATCTAATGCGACTCGTATTTTTTGTAAGGGGTAATCTGATGATTGAGCAAGCGCGATTCTACCTGATTTTTGCCTTCTCAATTTTGATCTTACAACCAAGCTTGTGATGCGGCCGCCAAAAGATTTTTTCTTTTTGCCGCCGCACTTGCCGCCCTTTGATCGCCTCCCGATTGAACATGGATGGAAACCGATTTTCGGTTTGAAGCGATTGCCTTTGATCATCAGGTCAAGATCTTGTCTGTAGATCTGATGCTAACACTTCTTTATAATATGGGCGATTGTGTCCACCCACCGATAAGGCCATTCAGTATGACCGCACTCAGTTTTCAGCAAGTGATCCTCAAACTTCATGAGTATTGGGCCGCCCAAGGCTGTGTCATTTGGGAGCCATATAATGTGCAAGTTGGCGCAGGCACCGGCAATCCGGCGACCTTGTTACGGGTGTTGGGGCCCGAACCGTGGCGCGTGGCGTATGTTGAACCGTCGGTTCGGCCGGATGATGGGCGCTATGGTGAAAATCCGAACCGGATGCAAAAGTATTATCAATACCAAGTGATCCTCAAACCCGATCCCGGCAATCCACAAGAGTTATATTTACAATCGTTGCAAGCGGTGGGCATTAACCCGCGTGAACATGACATCCGGTTTGTGGAAGATAACTGGGAAAGCCCGGCTTTAGGCGCATGGGGACTCGGCTGGGAAGTGTGGTTAGATGGTCAAGAGATCAGCCAATTCACCTACTTTCAACAGGCGGGCGGGTTAGAAGTTGATCCGGTCGCAGTTGAATTAACTTATGGTGTAGAGCGGATCGTGTTGGCGCTCCAAAACAAAGAATCGGTCTGGCAGATCGATTGGATGGGCAATGGTGAGTCGAACGGTCTGAAATATGGGGATCTGTTTCTCCAAGATGAGATTGAACACAGCCGTTACTACTTTGAAGTGGCGGATGCGAGTGCCTTAAAACAAGTTTATGATGCGTATGAACGCGAATTTGGACGCGCCTTAGAAGGCGATGCCTTGATCGCCGCCTATGATTACGTTTTAAAATGCAGCCATTTATTTAACGTGTTAGACACGCGTGGGGCGATCGGGGTGACAGAACGTGCCACGTATTTCCGTCGGATGCGCGATATGACTCGTAACATCGCGAAAGTGTATTCTGGTCAACGAGAAGCAATGGGTTATCCTCTAATGAAACTCGCGAGTCGTTGGGCGGCCCCTGAAATCCCCGCATTAGCGCCGATGCCAGATAGACCAACCGCTCCTGCGGATCTCTTGTTGGAAATCGGTGTTGAGGAGATGCCTCCTCAAGATGTGGAAGCGGCGTTGACCTATTTACAATCGGCGGCCGTCAAGTTATTCGATGACCTGCGTTTGGCACATGGTGATCTGGCGATTATGGCGACTCCGCGTCGGTTGGTGATCCATGCGCGCAATGTTGCACCGCGTCAAGCGGATCTAGAGACGATCGAAAAAGGCCCACCTGCGAATCGCGCTTTTGATGCAGACGGCAAACCGACGAAAGCGGCCGAAGGCTTTGCTAAAAGCAAGGGAGTCGCTTTGGAAGATCTGCAAGTGATCGAAAGCGAAGGTGGGCAGTATGTGAGCGCAAAAGTGTTACGGATCGGACGTTCCGCGATCGAAGTTTTAGCCGAACAGTTACCCAATCTCATCGCGGGGATCAAATTCGGTAAGTCGATGCGTTGGAATCAGACTAATCTCGCGTTTTCGCGGCCGTTACGGTGGTTTTTGGCGTTGTTCGGTGATCAAGTGATCCCGTTCAGTTATGCGGGTGTGGTCAGTGGGCGGATCACTCGTGGCTTACGTCCGTATGGATCGCCGGAGCAAACGATCACCGATGCGCCGTCCTATCATCAATTTATGACGGATCAAGGGATTGTGTTAAGCCCAGAAGCGCGCAGGGCCGCAATCTGGGCGCAAGTGGAAGCAATCGCCGCGCAACACGGGGGACGTGTGGCGGAAAATGAGGCGTTGTTAGATGAAGTCACACATCTAGTAGAGACTCCGACCGCGTTACTGGGCCGGTTTGAGGAAAAATATCTCGTTTTACCGCGTGAAGTGTTGGTGACGGTGATGCGTGATAAACAACGTTACTTTGCCGTAGAAGGCGCGGATGGCCGCTTGTTACCGTATTTCATCACAATCCGCAATGGCGATCTGGAACATTTGGACAAGGTTGCACACGGGAATGAAGCGGTGTTACGGGCGCGTTTTTCGGATGCGAATTTCTTCTATCAAGAGGACATCAAAAAGCGCCTTGAGGAATATTTACCACGTTTGAGTACGTTGGTATTTGAGGAACATCTGGGATCGATGTTAGATAAAAATCGACGTGTGGCCGATCTTGTGCCACAGATCGCGGATCTGCTTAATATCGGTGAAACAGAGGCAGCGATCGCTACCCAAGCGGCACAATTGGCCAAGGCGGATCTCGCTACTAACATGGTGGTAGAGATGACCTCGTTACAGGGGACGATGGGCCGTGCGTATGCACTTAACAGCGGGTATCCGGCAGATGTGGCCAACGCGATCTATGAACATTGGCTACCACGTTTTTCCGATGATCAAGTGCCTGCGAGTCCAGCGGGTATGGCCTTAGCGATCAGCGATCGCTTAGATAGCTTGGTGGGTCTTTTTGGGGCGGGACTCGCACCGCGTTCTACTGCCGATCCATATGGTTTACGGCGGGCGGCGTTAGGCATTTTGCAGATCGTGATCGGCAATCGATTAGATTTGAACTTGTTACAAGCGATCGAATTGACCGCCGTGCAACAGCCGATCACCATTTCCGATGAAGTACGGACGCAAGTATTTGAATTTATCACTGGACGCTTGCGGGTATGGTTACAAGAGCAGGGATGGGCGGTGGATGTGATCAACGCGGTGTTAGCGGAACAAGCGCATCGTCCCTATCATGCCTTGCTTGCGATTCAACGCTTAAGCGAATGGGTGAAACGTGAGGATTGGTCGCCGATCTTAGATGGATTTGCGCGCTGTGTTCGGATCACCCGTCCAGAGCCGGAACGCTATCCGGTTAATCCCGATTTATTCCAAGAGTCCGCTGAACAGGCACTGTATCAGGCTTATGGTCAAGTGGTAGAGCAGTTGGAGTCTGGCAATGGTGACATCGATCGCTTTTTAGATGTGATTGTGACGTTAATCCCGACGATCACCCAATTTTTCGGGGAGCGTCCGGGGGAAGGTGTATTGGTACATGCTTCCGATCTCACGATCCGTCAAAATCGTCTAGGCCTTTTACAGGGGATTAGTGGTTTACAGCGTGGTTATGCGGATTTGAGCCACCTTAGCGGCTTTTAAACAGGTCTATTCCTAGCGCGGTGTAGCAGATCAAAGTGCGGGAGATTTAGAGCATTTCCAGTCTCCCGCACTTATTGTATTGCTTCTAGTCTCCTGACCTTCACTTAAGGTATGAAAAACGCAATGGGTTCATCATTTTATGGGATTTGTTCTAGCCAAGTTTCATCAGAAGTACCTTCGGCGGCCCATCCGGTTGTGCCATCAGCTAAACGTAATGGCCACCAACGATACCCATCCACACAACGCGCATCACCGCTCACCTCGAAACTTGTGCCTTCTTGCATTTGCGTCACTACACTTGACTCAGGATGAAGACCCGGTTCAGAGCGCAAGCGTGAAGGTGTGCCGTCGGTAAATGTCACTTGTCCCCGTGTATTTGGACTTAAACGCGAAGGATAAATGGTATCAAAAAACAGACAGCTCACCCGATTGATTTCATTAGGGTCGATGCTGAGTGCGACATATCCACCTGCACCCCTCTCAATTGAATCAAAGGCAACAAATTCTTTTGAATACCAAGTGTTATCGATTATGTGTGTTACAAAACTCGTAGGATAGGGTTCAGGAATTCCTGTTAGCAAAATATCACCACTACCCGCCCATCGAAGCACTGCCTGCCTCTGGGAGTCGACTCCATCCGCGATTACACGCAAGACTGGTAGGTTGTTTTCGATCGTAAAGCGAATTACGGTAATCCCTGTCATGGTGTTCATTGCCAGCTTCGTCCCATCAGGACTCCAATTCGTCGTACTGATCACGGTTTGCGGAAAAAGTGTGACAAAAGAGATAAACTCTCGCGTCACATAGTTATACATCCCTGCGTCAAACCACCCTGCTTCTTCTCCTGTGACTGCATCATTGCCATAACCGATCGGTTGCACAAACACCCATTCGGGATAAATCGGATTCCAGTGCGCGTTGTGAATACTATCTAACAGGATGTTGACTCGGTCACTTGGCACATAAAACACTGACTCCATCGGGGTTTGTTTAGGGATTTCTAATATCCTCCTTAGTTCACCCGTTTCAGTGTCTAGAATGTCTAGATACCAATGACGATAGGCGTAGTTACTCGTGATCCCTTCTGATGCTGAACCACGTACCATAATGTACCGACTATCACTTGACCACCCCGCGATTTGATGATAGAAAACTTGACGATCGGCCGTGAAGATTCGGGGTTGAGAAATTTGCCGCTGGTGACTATTAGAATCTTCGGCTATCTGGGAAATTTCAAAGATCGAAAAACCATCGTCAGCGGTTTCAGTGGCTAAGCGTGTGCCAGTACGATCCCAAACTGGCCCGCCGATGTCTTTGGCAATGAGTTGTCGTGTACCATCCCATGTGTTTAGCAGGATGAAACCCTCTTGTGTCCCCATCACCAAAACACCGTTAATCGGGGTAACGATTGGATCTTCGGGAGGTGGTAGAACTTGCGCTTGAATAGGGGCCAATAGCAACATACCGAGTATGATCAACAGCATTAGTTGTTTCATCAGTCAACTCCTTTTAAACTAGCGAAAAGTCTGTAGCGTGATCAATGGGTCGATCCGAAATTCAAATTTCTGAGTAATACTATTGTAAATCCAGATTTCATAGTGTAAATGGGAAGTGGATGACCAACCAATCCATCGGGCATGTCCAACGGATGTAAGTGGGTTCACCCTGCATCCTTGAAACATGGGATCGTTATTCGTAGTTCTTTGCCATGTTTCCATACGATTTACCCTTGAACAGACTCCACGCCAAGTATTATAAGTCGTCACTTCATCAACGCTGACATGATAATAAATTACCTGAATGTCTGGAACTCCTAGAGTTTCGTCGGCAGCATACCAGATAATCACTTGACGATCTGCTCCGCCTACACATCCAGGTGGTAATGGTTGATTTTGCCTAGGCTCTTCGTGGGGTACTGCCGCTGTACAAGGGGCAACACCAATACGGAATACCCCATTTTGTGCGAGTATTTCTCGTGTCTCAGCATTTTGTATTCCAAAAGGAGGTTTGTCGTATCGGTATCCACTAGTGGGGGTCTCAGCTATGTCATTGTCCAAATCACTATCGTAAAACCAAGTGATCGCAGCGTAAAGGACATTTCCTTCAAAGTAAGTGCCTGCACGCTCTGGGTAGGGGTGTTGGCTTAGTCCATCAACCACCAAACGCCCAGTAATGCCACTGGGGCCAGCATCAACGATTATGCCATGATGTTGTGCGAAAACTGGAAAATCTTGAGGATTTCCAGCACCTGCGGGTGGACCGTGTATTAGATCAATCCCTAAGTGGTGTCCACCAAACAGTTGGGAATTGCGAAGTTCAGGGTAAGGAATGGTTGTAAAATCAACCGGCGCTAAAAAGTTATTGGCATAGTGACCTGTATTCCGCCAAGTGCTTGAACCATCTTCTTCATATCTAAACCGTCCTAATACCCGTTCTAAACAGCCATAGATATATTCTGGAGAGGCGACTGTAAACAAACTTTTGTTGATCCACCGTTGAGGTGTACCAGGTAAAGCGATCAAATAACGCTCACTCACTAGCTCATTAGAACGACCATACACCAAGATAGGTACTTGATTACTGATAGTATCAACGACTTGATCCTGCCAATTAAAAACGGAAGCTGAAGCGCCCGTTAGTCGTACATAACAGAGCGCACCAACTTCTGGTACAGGTTCTGGTGGTGGAGCAATTTCGTGTCTTGGACATGAATTGGTTTGTATCAAGGATTCATTAACGTATCCTCGTAAATTACCATATGTCATATACCACCACCAAGTTGGGGTGTTTCCGCCATCCACTTGAACTGCGCTCCAACCCCCATGAAGAATAATATCCGTAAGTGCTGGCACCGTACCTACTACCGTTTCCCACGGGCGTTCACGAACATTGATGGGAGTATTATCTATGGTGGTAGAGGTACGTCCTAAACAACTAGTATATGTAGGACTAGGGGTAAAGGTTAAGGGTGGTAGTGTCCCTGTAGGCGTTGGTGTTATAACTTGGCAAGCTGGTGCCCGGGAATCAAATGCTGGACAACTATTTTGTGTCGGTGTTGGGGTCAATATGAGTGTAGGAGTCGCAGTGGGTAAAGGAAGGATCACGCCGGAATTGTAAGCCCAGTCCATATTTCCATCCGTGCGAATGTAGTTTTGGGTGTTATTGACCCGATTTAACGGGCGAAACCGTCCACCATCATGGCGGATCGTTGCTAAA
>JALOOG010000089.1 GCA_025454525.1 Anaerolineae bacterium
CTTGAACCGTTCGGATGTGGTACAAATCCGCGTGCTGTTCTGGAGTCGGAATACGACGGGCCGTGCCTACTTCGACGACATCAGCTTGGTGCGCTCACCTGCTGCCCCGCTGATCCCGCTGCCCTAATGTTGACAAGGTGAGGGGAAGTCATTCTCCTCACCTTTCATCTCTGTAAGGGGACAGTTTTGAGTCCCAAAGTAAGGAAGGTCGTGGGGCGCACAATGGTCCTATGACCTTCTCCTAGGGTCGGTGATGAAACCGTTCTTTAAAGTAGCGCAACCCCAAGCGAAATACATGCTGAAGCTTCACCAGATCCTCACCATAGATCGGAGTAGAGCCAGAGACGCTGATACTCCTCAAGATCAGCATCTAAGCATAGACTAAGACAAGCACGAACAGCTCACGTTCTATACGTTCCGGAAGGACTAGGGTGGGGTTGTAACACAGGTTCTTCACAAGAAACATCTTTGTACCCACTTCTGTGTCCTCTATAGTTCAACGCTTTTAACGCATACTTTCCTGATCAGGAATGCGTTCCAACAGCCCGACCACTGCTTGCGCGGTGCGAAGGCTTGATTGCGGGTTTTGTCCGGTAACCAACCGCCGATCCACCACCACATGATCTTGCCACATCGGAGCGCCTTCAAAACTTGCACCCAGTTCAACCAATCGCGTTTGCAATAAGAACGGCATTTCATCCACGAGATGTGCGGCTGCTTCTTCTTCATTGGTGAAACTGGTCAAACGATACCCCTGTACGATCGGCGTGCCGTTAGCGAGTCGCGCACCCACCAAACCTGCCGGCCCATGACAAACCGCGCCGATCACTTTGCCAGCATCTGCAAACAAACCGATCACCCGTCCCACCCGATCATCCGGTAGATCAAACATCGTGCCATGCCCCCCCGGCAAAAACACCGCGTCATAATCAGCAGGTTGCAATGTCTCTAAGCGTGTGGTCGCTTGGATCACGGCCATCAGGGTTTCATCGGGCGTTTCGGGTAAGCTGTTAGGATCGATCGGTGCAACACCCCCCTTTGGACTGGCAACGGTGACTTGATAGCCCTGTTCTTGGAAAACACGGTACGGTTCGGCGAATTCCTCAAACCACAAGCCGGTTTTACGGGTGGCGTTGATCTGATCGTGGCTGGTGACAATCATCAAAATGTGCTTGCTCATCGTGTGGGTTCCTCGCGATTACGTTTAATAAATCGATATTTACAGGATACGTCATCTCAAGCTATCATTCAAATGATGAAAATGATCACAAGGTATCAAAAAATTTATGGTTGATTTTGAGTGGTATCGGAGTTTTGTCGCCATTTATCAGAGCGGCACGGTGTCGGCCGCAGCCCAAGTCCGCAATATGACCCAACCGGGCATTAGTCAGCACTTGGCCGCCTTAGAGCGTGCGTTGGATGTCAGCTTATTTCAACGCACACCGCGTCAGATGATCCCCACCGAAGCGGGAAAACGCCTCTATACCGAAGTGATCGGCCCAGTCGAACAGCTTGAACGGTGGAGTGTGCCTTCCACCTTACACAATCGTACCGCCCCTCGCGATCTCCGTTTAGGGATGCCGCGTGAATTTTTTTACGCTTATGGTTGGGATCGTTTATTCAATGCGCCGATCACCGATCACCGCTTTCAGTTTAGCTTTGGACAAACTGTCGGGTTAATCAAAGGCTTGCTAGAAAATAAGTTAGATGCGGTGATCGCTACCCAACGGATTCCTGATCGGATGCTTCACTACCAGCCGCTTCTGATCGAACAATTTGGGTTAGTTGCCGCCGCTAAAGTGAACGTTCCGCAAAAGCTTTCCCTCATTGAAACGGCACAGTGGTTAGAAGATCAACCTTGGATCGCTTATGCCGCCGATCTCCCGATCCTCCGCCGCTATTGGCAAGAAGTCTTTCATCGCCGGCCCCAGATGACTCCGATCATCATTCTGCCCGATCTGTTGATGATTTTGCGGGCCGTCGCCAATGGACTCGGTTTGAGTGTGTTACCCACCTACCTTTGTGATCAAGCGGTGCGATCGGGTGAGGTGCAAGTCTTATGGACACCCGAACAGCCGCCCACCAATCAGCTTTATCTCACTTGTCGCAAAGAACGCCTAAGCACAATCGAAATACAAACGTTCTTTAAGTGGATGTTAGATCACGATCATCACCTCATCTAACGGTTTTTTGGTAATCACTGGCACACGGGCATCATCAGCCGGATACCCGACAGGCAACACCACATAAGCGCGCTCATGGGCGGGCCGGCCTAAGATCTCCGCTAAAAAGCCCATCGGACTCGGTGTATGGGTCAAAGTGGCCAGTCCGGCCTGATGCAGACTCGCGATCAACAATCCGACAGCGATCCCCACCGACTCGCTGACATAATAATGTTTGACCTTCTCACCGTTCGGGCCGATCCCGTGGCTTTGTGCGAACACCACGATCAGATACGGCGCGATCTCAAGATGCGGTTTATGCCAATTGGTGCCAAGGTGCGCTAAGGCCGCTAACCATTCGGCGCTCATCCGGCGTTCGTAATTTTCGCGTTCTTCAGCTTCGGCCGCCTCACGAATTTGTCGTTTGATCCCTGAATCACGCACGACGACAAACGTCCACGGCTGCTGATTCGCACCACTTGGGGCGGTGGCCGCTGTGGCGATCGCGTTTTGGATCAGCGCAAACGGCACATCTCGCGGCGAAAAATCACGCACGGTGCGGCGGGTTTGCATCCGTGCTAAAAATTGATGCGAACGATGCACCGACTCATCGGGATCAAGCGGTTCAAAGTTGAGGGCGTGCGTTTCGGTCATGTTGGGTTCTCCCGCGATCAGGGTTCAGTCATTTTAGTGAAAAGTCGAGACAAAAGTACCTCACTGAAAGTTTTTGACAAATCGAAAGCACTTAATCATTTCGCTTGCTGAAGGAAACGCTCTCGGTTATCTAAGAGCAATCCAATGGAAGCAAACCACTTATTAGCGAGTAAAGGGTCTTTTAAGTGCTTCCGGAAACGCTCAATCAGGTTCAATTCAGGGCGGTAAAGAGACACTCGAAGTTTCCGCTAAGGGGCTGTTTTTTAACTCATCCAAAAATTCCGCCACTTCCCCTTTTAAAACGTGTTTCAGTCTACTCCAAACATCACCCCGCGTTTGCAGATGCAAACGCAACTGTCCAATGCTCAAAGCCACTCCCGTTTCTTGCTTAAGCTGCTCACACAGGCGTTCCACCGTCTAAATCGTGAACGTATAGACCACTCCATCAGGTTCATCTAGAATAACGCCTCCAACCGCTTCTCATCATCGGTTGTTCCTTTACTCGGATGACCACTTTTAGGGCGATTAGCCAGACTTTCTATCCCGTTGCCATTCCACCTTAACCACCAGCCGCACTTGTGCCACTTCTTCAGGGTCATACACCTGCGAATCGCAATTGCTCGATTCACCACTTCCCGGCATTGGTCGTGCTGAATCGCCCGTTTCAACGCATTTAATGATTCGTCGTTTAGTTGGTCACGCGTTTTTTATACATGCTCTCATCATACCCGACTTACCATTTTTTTCAACTAGCTACTTTTGTCTGTATTTTTTGATTTTTATGAACCATAGAAAACAGATAAAGAAGGGAGAAAGTTGCCATAAAAAGACTTGATATAGATTAGGACTCACGGGACCATCGCATCAAAATGAAAACAGGTAGATAATGGCTGCTTCAAAAGGGTGCGCGATGAACAAGCAACCATTTGCGAGTTTAGAAACGTGTTTCGGGGATATGCAAGCCCCGCAAGTGCAGGGCATGACCCTGTATTTGCGGAAATCTCGCTTATTGCGGTCTGTATAGTGTGATTTGGAGCGGAAAGCTGGAATGACGTTGAAGAGTTCGACAACATAAAAGAGGCATGGTACAAGCAGTATTTGAAGCATTCTATAAAAGGCGTATCGTGACGGTGAATGCCCTGAATTGCCAGAAAGACATCGCCCAAACGGTGATTGACCTTCATGCTATGGACGAATTGAAATTCGGCAGGGTTGGGTAATCCATGATCCATTGGCATTTGAGAATTTGACTTACTAGGACGGCTGGACAAGGTTGCATTCTGTGGTCATGATACAGTGTGAGCGACGCACTGCCACCCTCACCCAAAGCGAAACCATCTATTAGCTTTTGAGTCTCCCAGCATCGTCTCTTGGCAGCCAGTTGTGTCCATGGGTCTGTCGAAAACACGTTTCATTGGACACTGGAGGTCGTCTTTGGTGAAGATGCGTCTGGTGTTCGTCTCGACGACACACCGGAAAACTTGGCAATTATCCGATACATTGCCTTGAATTGGCTGAAATGTCATCCAGCTAAGCTCAGTCTCAACCACAAGCATTTCCGTGCTGCGCTTGACGATACCTTTCTCTTACAGTTCCTTACCCAATTTTGACGCGATGGCCCTAATGAAATCCAAACCCGCCGTTGTTTTGTTGACTGACTACATCTAATCTATAAACGCCCAAAACTCATTAATTAATTTAGTCTATTACAAAAACGGGTTTTAATGTAAAATATACAATACTATAACCAGTACATGCTATCGCTTTGACTATTGGCAGGTTTTAGCCCTCGTAAAGCAAGGTAGCCTATTTTATCGCTATAATGCAGACTTACAGGTAATCTTGGCCGTCGAACAGAGCCATAGTGCATCAAAGTTAGGTTTAAAACAGAGAGTAAAGCTTTACCTATGGTAAGGGATGATAAGGTACGAATTTGTAAGGGTTGTGATGTGGCAGTTTTTGTTTCAGACGTAATCATAAATGCTTGATTGGAACTCAAATTGAAAATAGTACCAATTTCTGGATTCGTTACTTGCTTGTCGCGTTGTTCAACGTAAAAACGTGGCGCACCAGATTTGATCACCTCTACAAAATAAACTGTCGCATTGATCTGTTTAAAATGTTCTTGAATAATCTCAATTTCATTTCCTCTAAAAAATCCGTCACGATGAATAATCACACGTTTTCCTTGAAATTCATTTAATGGAAAAAGGCTACGTAGCACCTTTGCGGGTACAGTTTCACCTTCTAAAGGGGTTTCGATGACATGGCACTTTTGAAATTGACCCAACTTATGATAAATTTGCGCGACGGCTGCTGCATTTAGAGAACCCTTACCACGCTTGCTCTTCTGACGGGCAATATCGATTCCCATCACGAAATCGGCATAGTCTAGCGAATTGGCTAAAACATATGGAACATTGCCTAACTTAGTGACAATCCCCAAAGCGACATTTTGCATGATATAGGGGAGGGACTTGGTTTTTTTGAGCGTATTTTGATCAATCACCTGACTAGGGACATTGTAACGCATCATCAATGATTTAAATTCGAAATAGGGTCCCCAATCTTCATCATCAGTCGAGTCGCTATCTGGAATGATCCCTAGTACCAAATGCGGCTCACGAGATAAAATTTGATTGATAGCCCGTTCAAATTCTACTCTAGAGATGTTCTTGGATCGGATTTCTTCAAATTCGATCGCTTCAAATTTGAAGGCTTGAAGCTGTTTCCGAAGAGCATTTTGTGCATCATTAAGCGTTAGTGATGACGCATTTAAAATACCAATTTTAAGTGGTTGATTGGCTGAACTTAAATTACTGGATCGACTATACAAACCAAAATTCGTCAATTGCTGGATTAGATCTCCGCCTCCTTTGTACTCAACTGTTTTTCCATTCCCAACAACTATACGAGAATCATAGTGAATAGACGATGCTGGATTAAAAGCTTTATGATCTACAGAGTTCCATTGTTTGTCAATTAACTTTTTATCTCGACCTACTTGGGCTACTTTTTCAACCAATTTACAGCGTTCTCCTGGTTTGATCCAAGTGAGTTCTTGCGCTTTTTGAGTGTCGATGCCAAAGCGTTGGTAATGTTTGGACATTACAATGATATTTAAAGCACTAATGACATAATTATAGCCACCACTTATAGTGACCACCCACTCGCCTTGAGGTGCATTTTGGATCAGTTGTCGCGAGGTTTCTCGTTGAGCTTCATGTAGAAGGTCATTCCGATCAATTTCAATATCTAACCGGCCTAAAATTGCATCAATTTCTCCTTTATAGAGTTGACCGTTTTCATAGGGGTTTTTATCGACAACCCACAACCCAACCATTTCATCCGGTTGCGAAAGGGTAGAAGCGTAAGTGAGTAAGTCTTGATTAAAAACTACCCGTGATTCAATGGTGATTGACACAGTAGGTTGTTCCTTTACAACCCACCCTCTCACTTCATAATGTCGTTCAACTCGGGCTTTGTCCCCTAAAGGTATAGCCGGTTGCAATATTTGTGTAATTTCGCGATTAAAGTCTGCAAATAGGCCTTGTGCAACAAAATCTGCTTGCATTTTTGCCGTAGGTTTCCACGAATCGATGATAAATATCAATCCTTGTAAAATCTTAAAATCATTACTTTCTCTAGATTTAACCTCTTGAATAGCTTTTTTTAGCTTTTCATCGCTTACCTCAATATCAGTTATTAATTTATCTTCTGACCAGATCCAATGCCCGCCCAACTTCCGCCGAAGCCGATCAGAAAGCTTACGTCCAATTTTTACCTCACCACTACCTGGTTTGATCAATTTAAGTTGGTAAGCGAACAACTTGGGAATGCAATCAACTTGTATTTCAAACATTTCGACAAAATGTGGAAGATCAAAGTTCATCTTGGACATGAAGAACACCTTATCTATTAAACACATCGTTTTAATAGAACAAATATACCATTCTTACATGAGTTTGTCTATCTATTTTTAAAATAGATAGCTCAGCTGCAAGATAAATTATAAATATATAGCATCTAAAGCTAGGAGGTGTAGGACAAGTGCTTTGAGTCTAGGTTCACAATGCTGAAGACAGCCATCATGAATGTGAATGGATCTCATCACCAAAGAGGCATTTTATCAGGGAATAAATAGGTTGATTACTTCAGACTTTGCCCAAATGGGCTATCCACACAGACCAAATCTGCCCATACATTGACCTTCAGCGCTCCTTAAATAAGACCACTTGTGCTAATTTTTGTAAAAGCAAGTTTTCAGTTTTATAATCCTAACTTAATCTCAACCAAAGGTGTCTTTTATGCGAGTCTATGCCTTGCGTGTTATTCGCCTTGTTTTGGTTAAGTCCTGTTCAAGCGAATGCTCATACCCTGATTGTTGACACTGTGGCTGATACGTTTCTTAGCCTCGCTTCGCCTGACCCTGCTCACGGCACACAACCATTTTTAGCGGTGGGACGCTTTGATCAGCTTGAACAAACACGCATTTTATTACGTTTCGCACCTATTACCCTTCCTGAAGGCGCAATCGTCACCGAAGCGTCCTTACAACTTTGGCAGTATCTTACACCCTTTGATAACGACATCGTGATCATCCGCCAGATCACCAACGCATGGGATGAAACCGCGATCTGGGGTTCAGTCACATTCGATAACACGATCAACTACGCCGAATTTAATTTTCCGATCCATAACGGCTCACCCCAACTCACCGAGATCCCCTTACCCCTTACGCTGATTGAACGTCTGACTAACGGCATCATGTTACGTTACTTGGATGAAAGCCGCCCCGGAAGTCGACTCTGTTCGCGTGAAGCGGGTGGCGTATGTAGTGCAGCCCATGCACCACGCTTGATCTTACGCTATGCGTTAAATGAGGCCCCTACCACACCTATTTTAATCGCGCCAACGAACTTGACTCAGGTTTGTGACACCGCTACACGCTTAGAATGGAATGCTTCTACCGATCCCAATGGCACTCCCCCGTCTTATCGGGTCTTTTGGGGGATCGAGAACCCACCTACTCAAATTGAGGAGACCAACGCAACTCAGATCGACCTGCCAAGTCAAAATGCAGTCTATTATTGGCAAGTAGAAGCATTTGATCCTGCGGGTGCAACCTCACCACGTTCGGAATTGCGACAATTTACCGCAAATTGTAACCCGAACCCACCACAAGCGATCCACCCACCCCCTGACAGCCAATTGTGTGCGCCGTCGATTCGTTTTACATGGACTCCGGCACAAGATCCCGATCAAGGTGCGTTGACCTATACCCTCTATCTTGATGGCCAAGACTCTCGCGAATATCGCGATCTGGACGCTCACGAGATTACCCTGAACGATTTGTACGGGGTATATACATGGCAAGTCGAAGCCATCGATCCGTTTGGTGCGGTTTCGGAGCGCTCTCCGGTGCGTCAATTCATCGCCAATTGCCCCCCGACCACCCCTATCCCATTGACTCCGCTTCCGAACACGGTGATTTGTGATCAAGCGATTCAATTCACTTGGTCAGGCGATAATGACCCTGAACACGATCGCTTACACTATCGCCTCAGTGTGAACCATGCGAATCAATCCTTGACCTATCTGATTGAGAATCAAACCACCTTCACGTTAGATCACCTCCACGGTGAATTGACTTGGCAAGTCGAAGCGATCGATTCGTATGGTTTAGCGTCTGCCCCTTCAACCCCGCAAATCGCGATCGATAATTGCGCGCCGACTCCGCCTCAAGTGATCGCTCCATCCGATCAAAGTGTCTTTTGTGCGGGGCGGGGGCGATTGTCTTGGAGTCAGTCCATTGATGCGGATCTTGAGACGATCGCCTATGATCTCTATTTCGGCACGATCACTCCACCTCCTTTATACATCGGACTGATCGATACTTATCATGATCTTTCCTTAGCGAATGGGGTGTACTATTGGCGGGTACAAGCGCGTGATGCGCTAGGGTTTATTGGGAGTAGCGCGATCCAACAGTTTACGATCGATTGTCCCAACCTCATTCAAAACGGTGGATTTGAGGTTGATCATAACCATGATATGCTACCGGATAGTTGGCGGTTTATACGGAGAACCCGCGATCGGTTGAGTTGTGAACCATTGATCGCCAATAACGGCGCTTGTGCGCTGATGTTTCAAGGGGGTGCGGGCGAAAATGTAAAATTGATCCAGACGATCCAACCAACTTTGATTGCGGGAGAGGCCTTGGTGTTTTCCGCCTTATATCGCACCAATTCGATCCCGCCGCGTTTACGGGTGATCCTCACGATCACTTATTTGGACGGGTCAACCCACAGCGTTGTAGCGGTGATCAATACCGCGTCGAATCGGGTCTACACACAGTTTAGTTTACCCCCGATCCCGTTGACACAAAACGTACAGACGATTCAAATTGTGTGGCATAACCGTGGAACGGCGGGTAAGGTATTTTTAGATGACCTTCAGTTGACCGTACAACCGCCGTCTTAAGCTTCAATGGGGTGAGCCGTTGGCCCACCCCTAATGGCGTTAATCCATCATCAACACTTTTTCGATTTTGTCCATGGCCCCATCAATATCTGCCCTAGTGATCACCAAGGGCGGGGCAAACCGGATCACGTTATCATGGGTCTCTTTACAGAGTAAGCCCTCTTCTTTGAGCGCCTCGCAAAAACGACGTGCGCCACCCGCTTCGGGCTTTAATTCCACGCCGATCAACAAACCACGTCCGCGTACTTCTTGAATATGTTGGCTTTCGATCCGGCTTAAACGCCCGATCAGATAGTCGCCTTGTTCACGGGCGTTTTCGATCATGTTTTCTTCTACCAACACGCGGATCGCGGCCCGTGCTACGGCTGCCCCTAAGGGGTTTCCACCAAAAGTTGACCCGTGATCGCCAGGTTTAAAGACGCTGATGATCGGGTCATCGGCTAAAACAGCGGACACGGGGTAAAAGCCGCCAGAAAGCGCCTTGCCGACTGTGATCACATCGGCGCGTACCTCATCCCATTGTGAGGCAAATAATTTTCCGGTGCGTCCTAAACCGGTTTGGATCTCATCTGCAATCAATAGGACGTTATGTTGTGTGCAGAGTTCACGCGCCCGCTTGAGATACCCGGGTGGGGGGACAATCACCCCGCCTTCACCCTGGATTGGCTCTACCATAAAGGCGACCGTGTTAGGGGTGATCGCACGTTCTAACGCATCTGCATCTCCATACGGCACGGTCACGAAACCGGGGGTAAAGGGACCAAAACCGTCGCGATATTGTGCTTCATCCGAAAAACCAATAATAGTCGTGGTGCGGCCTTGGAAGTTACCCGCGCAAACGATGATCTCGGCCGCGCCTTCCGGTACACATTTCACCTTATAACCCCACTTACGGGCCATCTTGATCGCGGTTTCGACCGCTTCTGCACCGCTGTTCATTGGCAACATGCGTTGATACCCCGTCAATTCGCATAATTCTTTTGCCAAAAGCGGTAATTGGTTGTTACGGAAGGCGCGTGAAGTGAGTGGTAAACGGGAGGCTTGATCGATCATCGCTTGTAAAATGGTCGGATGCGCGTGACCTTGATTCACAGCCGAATAAGCGCTCAAAAAGTCTAAATATTTTTTACCGTCTACATCCCAAACCCAAATACCTTCCCCTCGTTCCAATACCACGTCCAACGGTTTGTAATTTTTGGCGTTGTATTGGCTTTCTAATGCGATGTAATCTTGCGTATTCACACAGAGTTCCTTTATCTATGATCGTCGCTTCTCATGAAGCACTTATTTAACCATAGATTGTACCGTAGGATCGGATCTATTAAAAGGGAGTGTTGAGTGTTAGACATGGGTTAGGGTGAACGTATCAAAATCAGAAGGGCAATTGTGGTTAAAAGTCCCCATGCTTCCTCGCTCATATGGCTTGCTAAGCAGCTTTCAAGACTCTCTAATGATCATGGGATTTCACTCGCGGCGCTTAGAAACAAAGGCCACCCATTTCCCCCAATCAATTTGATGATCGATCAGGAATCCTTGTGTATAACGAACTCATCCTAACAACGTCAATTGGTGGGGGGTAACGCGCTCAACATTTTCGACTGCCAAATTGTAATAGGTGGGGTGTAATTCAATCCCAGTATAGCGACGGCCCAACTGTTTGGCAGCAGCAGCCGTTGTACCAGATCCCAAAAACGGATCTAAAACCAGATCGTTTTCCTCTGTAAACAGTTTAATAAACCAGGTTGGCAACTCAATCGGATAAGCGGCGCTATGATTTTTGTTGCTACATTCGGTTGCCAAGTGTAAGACATTGGTCGGATATGCCTTGTCACGCCCGACCCAATTGGCGATCTTCTTGCCAAAACCACTTCCCACTTTAGACGTATCACGCCGTTGATCGGTCTCGCTTAGGTTTTTAAGGCGGGTTTTGGCCCAATCCCCCATTGGCACCATCACCGCCTCTTGATACATCTTAAATTTCTTCTGGCGGTTAAATTGTAAACACCGTTCCCACGCATCGCGAAACCGATTCGGCCATTTGCCCGGTGTACAGTTGCGTTTGTGCCAGATATATTCTTCTGTCCACAACCACCCTTGTTTACGCATGGCCAAGATCAACTCTAACACATAGGGATGTCGTTCGCTTTCGACCACTTTTTCCTTGATGTTGAGGATAAATGTGCCGTCTGGTTTTAATACACGCTGTAATTGCGCGGCGATCGGCAAAAACCAAGCGACATATTGATCGGGATGAACACCGCCGTATGTGCTTTTACGACTATCCGCATAGGGCGGTGAAGTCATCACCAAGTCAACGCTATTGTCTGGCATGGTCTCTAACACGGTCAAACAATCCCCCAATACGAGGCGATCTGACCAAGAACTATCTAACATAACCGACTCCGGGGGAAATCCATAAAACACGTTTAGGGTTTAGACGCACGATCCCCCTCGTTTCTACCTAAAATCTAAAACTAAAATCTAAAATGAAGCGGGGATTAGGCACTTGCAATGGGGGGTATCTGATCACCAAGGCCGCTCCGATCCCGAAGCGGCCTCCTTAGATCAGGTTAAATCTTGCCAAGTTCGCGCGCTAAAGCGATCTCTTGTTCGACCAATTCACGGATCGCTGCGACCCCGTTTTGCCAGAAACCGGGATCGTTCAGATCCAGCCCTACTTTAGCCAAGATGCGATCGGGATAATCGGAGTCGCCGGCCGCCAACACCTCTAGGTATTGCGGGGCAAAGCTTTCGCCACGCTCCAAGTAGAGATTATACAACGCTAACACCAACAATTCCCCAAAAGCATACGCATACACATACCCCGGGGTATGGAGAAAATGCGGGATATAACTCCACCAGAGTCCATAATCTTCGCGCAAGGTGACGCTATCACCAAACATAGCGCGTTGTGTCTCCATCCAAAAGGCGCTTAAGCGATCGGTGGAAAGTTCGCCCTCATCCCGGCGGGCGTTATGGAGCTTGTCCTCAAAACGATTCATCGCGGTTTGACGATACACCGTGGAGAAGGTGTCTTCAATTTTGTTCGCTAACATCGATAAGCGGACTTCCGGATCTTGCTCCCGGTTCATGAGATCGCGAAACACCAACATCTCCGCAAATACCGAGGCCATTTCGGCGGTCGTCAAGGGGGTGTGCAGACCCCATACGCCGTGCTTTTGACCCGAAAGATACATATGAATGCCATGACCCAATTCATGAGCGAGGGTCATCACGTTATCGACTTTGCCCAAGTAGGTCAAGAAGATCACCGGATGCGCGGTCGGGACAGTCGGGGAAGCAAACGCACCGCTCCGTTTATGCGGCATGGGCGCGGCGTGAATCCAATTTTCATCAAAGAAGCGTTTCGCAACGTCGCCCATTTCGGGGCTGAAAGCATAAAACGCATTTAATACGATCGACTTGGCTTCATCCCAACTGTAGATCGTCTCGCTTTGTTTGACAGGGATTGGTGCGTAACGATCGTAATCGTACAGGTGATCCACGCCTAACAATTTGCGTTTGAGCTGATAATGTTGCTGAACGAGGTCATAACTTCCCGTGACCGCATCGATCAAAGCATCCACCACCGCATCAGGGGCCTTATTGCTTAAGTTGCGCGATGCGATCCATGACTTATAACCGCGGCGTTGATCATCATTGCTTTTATCCATAGCCAACACGTTAAAGATAAAGGTCAATTCCATCGCCCGATCCCGTAAGGCGGCGGTGATCGCATCGGCGGCCTTGTGACGGAGATCGCGGTCTTCGCCGCGTAATTTGTCCATCACTTGGGATTGTGTCAACTTTTGACCGTCCAACTCATAGCGTAAGGCGCTGGTCATCTGGGTGAAAAAACGCACCCAAGCCGATCGGCCGGTCACGCTTTTTTCTAACAAGAGTTGTTCTTCGATCTCGCTCAATTGGTAGGGGCGATAACGCCGTTCTGCCTCTAGATAATGGCGATAGGGGGCAAGTTCTGGACGTACCAATAAGGCGGCCGCTTGTTGATCGTCTACCTCATTCCATTCTAGGTCAAAAAACACCAGACGTTGTTGGGCAATGGCCTGAAATTCACTGTTCTTTTGTAGAATCGCGCCATGTTTGGGGTTTTGGGTGTCGGTGGCAAAGGTCAAACCGGTGAACGCATTCAGTCGGCCTAAACGATCCCAGATCTGTTCTAAAGTTTGTAATGCTTCGATCAATTCTTCAGCATCAAGGCGTGCGATGCGTCCCTTATAAGTCGCCGAAAATTGATCGGCCTGTTCTAAAGTCGTCTCCATGTCAGCGCTGATCGCTGTGTCATCGACTCCCTTATAAAATACCGAAAGATCCCAGACCACTTGTTCTGCGCCAGTCTGTTCTAAAAGTGCGTTGCTCATAGTTGATCCTTTATTTGATTTTTTTTAAATGTTAACCTCTTTTTTGATCGCTGTCTATAGGCGATTGCGATCTACGATGTCGATGATACGATGATGCAATGCAAACAAGACGATCGTATCTCCGGCCTTGAGTCGAGTCGCGCCGTCTGGATGCACCTTAGCGCTTTTGGCCTCCATGTGTAACACAATGTCCAACGTGTATTTATTTTGCATTTCATCCACTGTGCAACCGTCCATAAAAGAACCCGGTTGGATGATCAGCTTGATCACACTGTACTCTTTATCTTTGATCAACAAGGTATGACTCGCCTCGAAACCCGCGCCATAACCCGCAAACACCGGAGACGTTAACACCGAGGAGCTTAACACATACGACTTGAGGAAGGTGCGCGCATGACGAACAAAGCGATCGTCCCACATCCGCGCAATCACTCGAAGATCTTTATTGACCTCGCGCACCGCCATGATCACCTCAAGGTTGATGTTATCATTGGAGGTACAGGCGATAAACGCTTGCGCGGATTCGATGTCCGCCGCTTCTAAAATCAGAGGTTGACGGCCGTCGCCTTCAATTAAAGTCACCTCCAAGTTCGCTAATTCGGCGCGTAATTCGGGAGTTACGTCTTGTTCGATCATCACCGCCGGAAAACCCAACTTCGAGAGATATGTGACCACCCCGGTTCCAACATGCCCGGCCCCCAACACGATGATATGATTGCGTTGACGATTCGGGGGACGGCTTTGGGCCACGACATCAAAAATCCGGTTTTGACTGGCAAAAAAGACCAAAGTATCCCCGTGTTTCAGGGGGATCGCGCCATCGGGATGAGGATCAATATGACCGTTGCGCTCATGTAGCACCACATCCACATGATAGTTGTCTTGCATCTGTTCGATCGTGCAACCATCCATAAAAGAGCCAGGTTCTACAGTGAGTTTGATCGTGCTATAGGCTTTGCCGTTAACAAACAGCGTTTGTGTGAGTTCAATACCCACCGCATAACCAGCAAACACTGGCGCAGCTAAGCTGGCTGAACTGAAGGCATCTGCGTACAGAAATTCCCGAATATGCCTGGCCAAACGTTCATCCCAAACCCGTGCGACCACCCGAATTTTAGGGTTGATCTCGCGGATTGTCATGGTCACTTCTAGATTCACATAATCATCAGAGGTACAAGCAATAAACCCTTGCGCGTATTGGAGTCCGGCTTTTTCTAAAACATTGGGTGAACGTCCATCCCCGATGATCGCCGGCACGCGCATTTCGCTTAATTGTGCATCTAATTCCGGGGTTAACGCATGATCGATCAACACCACCTCAAAGCCCATTTGTGTTAACTGTTCAATGACCCCCATGCCCACATGCCCCGCACCCATCACAATGATATGATTGCGATACGTCCATGCGACCGCTTCTTCCCACGCATCACGCCGTTCGTTGCGATTAAAAAATAGGCGGAAAAAGTCGGCCGCCCCTCTCCCGATCACGTAAAGCGCAACGAGGGGCATCACATACCAAAACACCGTTAAGTAGGGTTCGCTAGGCAGATCGATCGGCGATTCTAAGATCATCAATGCGACCATCACATACGGCATTTCGTAGTAGGGCAAGCGATCTTTTCCGGCGATCGCTAAAAGTTCATTGTAGACAAATCCCCCACCCAAAGAAGCCACTAAAAACACAAACAACGGCACTTTGAACTCGTTTAACAGCGCCGAAGTGTCCCGATAGACCGCACGCCAAAACCGAAACCACCGTTTGTAACTTTGTCGTCCGCTAGGCAATACCAGTTTCGCTTGGGTGGGCATAACGACTTACTCCAATCCACTCAAGGTAAGGTCGCGGGGTTGTTCAATGTTAAAGGCGAAGTTAATGGCAATCTCTTCATCAGGCGGAATCGACACTTCCCAAGTGAGCAGATTCAGGGCGGTCTGTTCGGTGACTGAAGGGGCGGTTTCGGTCAATTTGATCCGCACAAATTCGTTTTGACTCAAAGGGATTTGATCTTTAACGGTAATCTGGATCAGGTGTTCGGTCAAGTTCTGCACCGTGATCTGATAAGCGACATCGGTCTGGCGGATCATGCCGATTAACCGCTTCCCAATATCACGGCGTAATAACTCTCGTTTGACCTTAACTCGCGCATCCATACCGAGATAAGCTTCAAACTGCTCACCGGGCGCGATCAAACGTAAGTGTGTTTTACCGACAAACTCGTTTTGATGAAAGATAGAAGCGGTGCCGGGCAGCAAGGTGTAATCGGATGTATTGACGATCGTCGCCCGCAAATAGGCCTCTTGGGCCAATTTCGGCACCGTCAAATAATCAAGGTAAGCCTTCAGCGGTGTGGTCAAAATCATCACCGTGTGACCCGCGCCGTCGTTTTGAATAGTGACTGGAATCGGGATGCGAAAGGTCATCGCTACGCCCACTTGGGCTAAGGTGGCTGTTTGCAAAGCGACAGGTGAAGGCATAACCTTCGCTAAACGCGGTGACGGATCGCCTTCACGGATGTCCATGGTCGTCGAAAATTCGCGGCGTACCTGTCGCTCTACTGGCCCGTTGGAGGTGGGTGCGATATATTGTGGCGTAAGTTCAGGTAACGTGGCATTGACCGCGATTCGTGCCGTCGAAAGTGAAAGTTCGGCATTGCGCCAATCCTCACCCGTATGTTGTGTGACCCGCGCCAGATACTGCAATTCGACTTGATCTTGCTGTAAACGCACATCATACAACGGAGTCCAAGCGGCTTCATTGACCATATAGAGGATATCTAATTGGACGGAAGTCGCTTCAATCGCCTCAATGCGTACCTGTAATTGATAGCGACGCTCTAACGGGGTGTATAAACTATCCGACGGGAGCAATTGTGCCTCAAGTTGGGCGATCTCACGTTCAAATTGAGCGCGTTGTTCGCGGATTTCGCGCAAATGCGTTAGCAGGGTGTGTTGTTCTTCGGACGCGAATCGGGCAAACGTGGCGTAATCCTCCACCGTCGCCCGGCGATAAGCGATCATTTTGGCGATCTGATTGGCAAACTCATCGCGCGCATCTCGCAACAACTTGAGGCGGGCCTTCAAGGGATGCTGCTCATCATCTAACATCGCGATGCGTTGACGCAGATCGGCGATCTGTTGTTGTAGGTGGGTTTGTTCGTGATCTAACTCATCTACGGTCATCAATTGCAGATCCACATCAAGGATCGTGACACCCGTCCCGTACCCACTCACACGCACTGAATCCGGCAGTAATTTACTGGGAAGTCCGGTGATCAACAGGTCATGACGACCGCTCGTGACCATTAAGTTTCCTTGACGTAAGACCCGCGCTTGTTGCGCGTAAACCGTTACTGCTGTCAGCGTGGTAAAAAAAACTGGCATAATGTCCCTCACAAGATTCTAAAATTAGTATAAAGCGCTCCCCTTGTGAGTACAACCCAGTGTTAAAAACGGCCTGATCAACGCACGGTGAGTTGAACCGCCTGCAACATTTCATCCATGTTGGGCGACATATAGTCTACGGGTAACAACCATTTCTGACGGATCACCCGCTCATAATCGATCAAGACCAAACCCGTTTGCCCGTGCATCTGATAGGCATTTTGGATGAGACCGTCTACATCGGCCATTAATGGAAACGGCACGGGGATCGGGCTACTCATCTGAAAACTCCGCAAGGAGCTTTGATAATCTTGGATGATCGCGCCTGCGGTGATCCCAAGTAGGGCGAAGCGATTCACATGGCGTTGTAACCACAACAAACGGCGCACACTAGACGGTTGCCAGATATTGCCTGTGAACAGCAGTAACAAACCATTAAGGCCGATCAACGGCACAAGGGCTTGTTTCTTGCCTTGATGATCAACGAGTTCAAAGTCAGCGGCAATACTATTAATTTTCGGGCCATGCTCAAACGCATCGTACATCATAACCTCATCCTGACCGTTAAATCTTACATTTTGTGACACTATATCTCAACTCTACCACAAGATCAATAAACAAAACCTTAACTAACACCAAAATTTCCATGATTTACGTTTGCTCATTTTTATCATGTGAGGATGAGTAGGCCATGTAGAGGCGTTAACCTCATCATACACACAAGTGTTGATCTCATGCAACGGTTTGACGCTCATCAGGGACGCGATTTTATGATACACTCCTGTGCCAGTTTTGTTTATTCGATCAGCAAAGGTCAGAGTCCCCTTATGCGGCTTGGTATCATCGGATTACCCAATTCCGGCAAAACAACCATTTTTAACGCGCTCACGGGCAGCGATCTCGAAACCGCCGCCGTGAGTTCCGGTCAATTTGAAGTCCATACCGCGGTGGTGAACGTGCCGGACACCCGTATCGATCAACTTACCGCGATGTATAAACCCAAACGCACGATCTACGCCACGATCACCTACGTAGATATCGGCGGCCTTGACAAAGGCATTAGCGACGGCGGTCTTAAGGGGCAATTTCGTAATGAATTGCAACAAGTAGACGGGTTTGTCCAGGTGGTGCGCGCCTTCCATGATGAAACTGTGCCACATCCGTATAACACGGTGGATCCTAAACGCGATTTAGAAACGTTGGACTTAGAGTTTTTACTCTCGGACATGATCACGGTCGAAAATCGTTTGCAAAAGCTCAATGACGAAATTCGCATCAAAGGCAAAAAGGCTGAACCCGTCGTTTTACCCCAGATCGAATTGATGAATCGTTTGAAGGCCACCCTTGACGCGGAAAAACCCTTGCGCGTGATGAGCGATCTCACCGAAGATGAGATCAAATCGATTCGCGGGTATGGGTTTTTGACGTTGAAGCCGATGATCGTGGTGGTCAACATGGGTGAAACCGCTGCTTCTGTCGAAAGCATCCTCACCTATCAACATCCTAACAGCGCTTTGGTGGGATTACGCGGCAAGATCGAAGCGGAGATCGCACAATTAGACGCGGACGGCAAGCAGATGTTTATGGAAGAATATGGTATCACTGAACTGGGTGCAGCCCGCGTGATCCAATTGTCTTATGCGTTGATGTCGATTCAATCGTTTTTCACGGTCGGAGAAGATGAAGTACGCGCATGGCGTATTCCCATGGGGGCTACCGCTCCTGAAGCGGCCGGTGTGATCCATTCGGATCTGCAAAAAGGTTTTATCCGGGCGGAAGTAATGGCTTATGAGGATCTGCTCAACGCGGGGAGCGAGGCGGCGCTTAAATCGGTGGGCAAGATGCGCCTTGAGGGCCGCGAATATGTGGTAAAAGACGGTGACATCCTCAACATCCGTTTTCAAAAGAGCATCAAGTAACAAAATCTCAACAGTATGGGGTGAGAGTTTGACCCCATATTGAATTGAAACTCAAAGTCTCCAAGCTAATTCACCACGATGAACAAGGTTTGGAAATTCAAATCTTCATAGCGCTTGTTTTGTGTTACCATTAAAAGATGAAAGGTTATTTAAATAAACTAATGGGCCTATGAGCGTCTCAATGGTTTGGGATGAGATCAATCGTATTATTACCCTCACGTATACGGGAGAATGGACGTGGTATGAAGCGCGTCGGTGTTACGATCAAATTATACAGCTCCTGACCACCCATAACCAAGTGATTACTGTGATCTCTGATTTAACACAAACTTCATTTTTCCCTAGCGTGGGTTTCATTGATTTGATCAAACACTATAATCAACAGTTTGAGCGTTTTACGCTGTGTCCCCCCGTCTTATTGATTGTGGTCTTGCGTGCCAACAGCTTAGAGAGTATGCTCAACGCTGCCTTTAGGCTGTATAATTCGTCGAAAGTGCATTGCGTGTTTGTCCATAATCTAGCGGATGCGTATCAGTGCATCCAACAACGCCATTAAAAAAATTTCATGCCACAATTGCTTGTTGCCTCCGGCATCTTTCACCCTGAGTCAGGGGGGCCGGCTACTTATCTCGCGAAATTATTGCCCGCGCTTCAAGAACGCGCTTGGCAGATCCAAGTGATCACCTACGGCGCGCCGAGTGAAACCGCTTATCCCTATCCGATCACCCGCATTGCCCGTCAGCGTTTGCCGATTCGCCTCATTCACTATGCCCGCGCCGCTTATCAACCCTTGCGATCGGCGGATCTGGTGTATGTGCATGGCATCGATCTTCCGTTGATCGGGGGCGATGCTCCACGGGTGATCAAGATCGTGGGAGATCCCGCTTGGGAACGCGCCATTCGCAAAGGGTGGATCGCACCAGATGAGGACATTGATCGCTTTCAGACGCGGCATTATGGGCCGATCGTGACGCTACAAAAGCGCATCCGTGATCAGCGAGTCAGGGCCATGGATGGGGTGATCGTGCCGAGTCAGTATTTAAAACGTTTGGTGAGCGGGTGGGGAGTCGATCCTGACAAGATCCGCGTGATTTATAACGCGGTCAACATGCCGCCCCTCACCCTCTCACGGGATGAGGCCCGGAGGCAGTTGGGGTTATCACCCGGTGCGCCGATTTTGTTCACGGCAGCGCGCTTGGTCTGGTGGAAGGGGATCGATCACCTGATCGCGGCGCTCACGCAAATGCCGGAAGTGCAGTTGATCATCGCGGGGGATGGGCCAATGCAAGCGGCACTCACGGCACAGGCCGCTCCGTTGGGGGATCGGGTGCGTTTCGTTGGCAATGTCACCCGTGAACAGATGCCCTTGTATTATCGTGCGGCAGATTTTTTTGCGCTGTATTCCGGTTATGAAGGCCTCTCGCATGTCTTGTTAGAAAGTTTGATGATGGGAACGCCGGTGATTGCCAGTGACAAGGGCGGTAATCCCGAAGTGGTGCGCGAGGGTCATAACGGCTTACTTGTGCCGTATGGGGATCGGGCCGCTTTAATCGAGTCGATTCGCCATGCTTTTAAGCGGATCGGACAATTTGACACCACCGCTGATTTATCCGCGTTTCAGTTTGAGACCATGGTGACACAAACCGAACACACCTTCCAAAGTTGGTTATGAGATGAAAATCGCTTTTGATGCACGTTTGACCTACTATCGGCAAGGTGGGATCTCGGAATACATGCGGCGTTTGTTAGAGGCGTTTGTCCCGTTCGCCCCGGATCATGACTTACGGGTATTACACAATTTCCGTATGAAAGAGACGCTGAGTCCGGTCTTTCCACGTCTAAATTGTTTGACCCCGTGTCATCATCGTTATGAGCGCACCTTATTAGGACTTGAACTCTCGCCACACCGCTTTGATCTGCTACATAGTCCGGATTTTATCCCGCCGCGATGGGGGGCGCGTCGTTATGTGATCACGGTGCATGATCTAGCGTTTTTGCTGTTTGAGAATCTGCAAACCGCCGCGAGTCTCCGCTACTATCGCGATCAATTGGCTTCATCTTTAGCGCAAGCGTCCCAAGTGATCACCGTCTCGCACGCCACAAAAGCGGATCTGTTGCGTTTGTTTGATGTGCCGGAAAACCGGATCACGGTGATCTGGAATGGTGTACACCCGCGTTTTCAGCCACTTGATCCGGTGACAATTGAATCACACTTAAGCGCGTATCCACAATTGCCACGCGAATATTTATTGTTTGTCGGCACGATCGAACCGCGTAAAAATTTACCCACCTTGCTAAAGGCCTATCATCAGTTGCGGGATGCGCCGAAATTGGTCTTGGCCGGTCAAAAAGGTTGGCTCTCGGAAGAAACCTTCCAGACGATCGCGGATCTGGAACTTCAGGACGCGGTGATCTTGCTCTCCGAGATCGCATCCGAACATTTACCCGCGTTGTATAACCGCGCTTTGATCCATCTGTTCCCGTCGATTTATGAGGGTTTCGGTTTACCTGTGCTGGAGGCGATGGCCTGTGGCACACCGACGATCAGTTCCGATCGCGGGAGTCTGCCGGAGGTGATCGGTTCGGCGGGGTTGATGGTCGATCCGGAAAATGTGGATGCGATCGCTGATGCGATCCAACAATTGTTAACGGATCGCGCTTTAGCGGATCGTTTACGCGCTGATGGGCTGGTATGGGTCAAACAATTCACTTGGGAACAGTGCGCCCGTCAAACCCTAGGGGTCTATGCGACCGCGTTGGGCTAACAGGATTCTAATGGTTTTTGTCGTATCCTAAAGATCCTACTGCTAACAGAGGATGAGATAGATATGACTCAACTGGTCTGGTTTAAGCGTGATTTACGCATACATGATCATACCCCGCTGTTTGAGGCAGCTGCGCGTGGCCCGGTGTTACCCCTGTATATTGTGGAACCGAATTTACTCCAGAGCGCGAGTATGCACCCGGCCCACTGGACATTTATCCGGGCGAGTTTGATCGAATTGCGCGATCACTTGGCCCGTTTAGGACAACCGTTGATCGTGCGGGTGGGGGAAGCGATCACGGTGTTTAAGGCGCTTCAAGAAGCGATCGCTTTCACGCACCTATGGGCATATGAGGAAAGCGGAAATGGCCTAACTTATGCACGGGATCGGGCTGTGCGTCGTTGGGCGCGTAGTGTGGGACTTCCCTTCACCGAAATTCCGCAAAATGGCATTATCCGGGGCCGCTTAGATCGCGATCAATGGTCTAGCCACTGGGAGGCGGCGATGAATGCTGCGATCACCCCAACGCCGGACGTTTTACCCACCATTGACCTCCCAATCGGTGCGATTCCCACTCATGCAGAACTCCAGTTAGCCCCGGATGAGATGTCTAAAGCGCAACCCGGCGGTGAAGCGGCCGGATTACGCTTGTTGCGTTCTTTTTTACATGAACGCGGCGAAACTTATACCCGTGCGATGTCTAGTCCTCTAGAGGGGTGGTGGACGTGTTCCCGCTTGAGTCCTTACCTAGCATGGGGGACACTTTCGGCCCGGCGTGCCTATCAAGACACCTTAGGCGCGCAAGCGGCCTTAGCGGCGCTTCCGCAGGCCGCCTTGGGACGTTGGCCAAGCGCATACCGTTCATTTACAGAGCGACTCGCATGGCGTAGTCACTTCATGCAAAAATTAGAAACAGAACCCCGCCTTGAATTTGAGAACTTGGTCACCACTTATGATCGTGTGCGGGTGGGTGAGTTCAATGTAGGGCGTTTTAACGCATGGGAACACGGACAAACCGGTTATCCGATGATCGATGCTTGTATGCGTTGCCTAGCACAAACGGGTTGGATCAACTTTCGGATGCGGGCGATGTTGGTGTCATTTGCCGCTTATGACTTGTGGCTACATTGGCGTGATTTCGCGCATGTGTTATCGCAACGCTTTTTGGATTATGAACCGGGCATCCATTACCCTCAATTGCAGATGCAAAGCGGCACGACAGGCATTAACGCGCTTCGCATCTACAATCCCACTAAACAGGCGATCGATCAAGACCCGAATGGCGATTTTATCCGGAAGTTTGTGCCTGAATTAGCGTCCGTGCCAACCACTTGGATTCATACACCTTGGCTGATGCCTTCCGATCTGCAAAGGCGGTTAGGTGTTCGGATCGGACGGGAATATCCAGCCCCGATCGTCGATCATGACCGGCAATATACCTTAGCACGGGAAAAATTAGGGGTGATCCGGCAATTGCCAGAAACACGCCTTCAAGCGAACGCAGTACAAGAGCGTCTTGGTAGTCGTCGGAAACCGCGCCGTGCGCCCCGCTCCCGTAAATCATCGATCAGCCAAGATCAACTCCCCTTGTTTTAGGTGAGATTATTCATCGGAGCGAGAACGGAGCGCCCATTTATACGCGGCGTAGATCACCGGATTATAGACCTGATCCCATGCGCCCGCTGATCGGATCACCTGTCCGCCCCAACCCCGCTTGAATCCATAGACCCCCCAAAGGCCGTCTTCG
>JALOOG010000210.1 GCA_025454525.1 Anaerolineae bacterium
GTTATTTCACTCACTATGGCCCGTTTGAGGGTACTGAAACTTTAATAAAAAATACCCAAAAGGGTTGAACCCCTCATTTCACTCACTATGGCCCGTTTGAGGGTACTGAAACTCCATCAACGCCTCATAGGGCGCTGGAATGGTTACATTTCACTCACTATGGCCCGTTTGAGGGTACTGAAACTGATATGCCAACGATGAATGGTTCGCATAATCCCCCTTTTGGCTCTATAGTCATCATGATGCTGATTTCAGAGAGAAGGGTTAGACCATGCGTCGTATCGGGTTGCTCATATTGATCGGAATCGCTTTGCTCGTGTTAATCGGGGGGATCGCCCATTCATCGCTCACCGTGTCCTCTACCCATGCCCAAGATCCCGCTACGCCAGAAGTGGCCGCCCCCACTTTCGGCCCATTGTTCAACTTGGCCAGCTACTTACCTCGCGGGACACAGATCTACTTTTCAATCCGTTCTGATCAAGTCACGGTGGATACGCTCAACGGCTTGTTCACCCAAGTCCAACGCTCACTTCCGATCGCGATCCTGAATCAACTCGGCACGAATGAGGTGATCCCGTTACAAACCGTGTTCGATCGCTTCTGGATTCGACACCCCCCATTGTTGGCGGACTGGCATAATGCAAGACTGCAATTCTGAAAACCAACCTTCAGCCAAACTCCACAGTCTATTTTTTTAGTAAATCGTATGATAACGCGAATAAATTGCCCTCACAATCCCATGTTTTTAAAAAATAGATTAAGGCGATGAAGTCCATTCCAAATTCACGGATGAGGTGCGACAGCGGCAAGGAAGTAGAGGGATCTGGCACGCCTTCCACATCAACCTGAAACCCGCATTCATCCGATATGCTTTCCTTGGGGACTCATTACCTCATAACACGCGGGTCTGTTTCCTTTTTCACGTTTGAGAACGGGCGATAAATGGGGTTATAATGGCTTATAATGGCTTTTCTCCTTTCTCTACCATGTTCTTTTTGTCCTCAGTGTCAAAACTTTTAACGCAAACTTTCCCTTATCTACTTTCCGTAGAGGATGAATTGTTTTATCAAAATGGCGAGTTTGTGGTGTAACACTTGAGAATCCGCCTTACGCCGTGCTATAATTCTCCGTCATTCCGCATCAACCATCCCAACGCCATCCGGCGTGATTTTTTTGGAAGGAACGAATACCATGAGTTATGAATTGATGAAAGCGGTCGAAGCCCCAAGCCAAGACCACCCGAAGTTACGCCCCGGCGATACCGTGAAAGTGCATGTCCGTATCATTGAAGGCGATAAAGAACGTATTCAGGTGTTTCAAGGCGTGGTGATCCGCATCCGGCGCGGTCAACATCCCAACGATGCCAATTACACCGTGCGCCGTATTGCCAGCAACGGGATCGGCGTTGAACGTACTTTTCTGCTGAAGAGTCCCCGTATCGATAAGATCGAAGTGACTCGTAGTGCCAAAGTCCGCCGCGCCAAACTGTACTACATGCGTAATTTGCGCGGGAAAGCGGCCCGTCTGAAAGAAAAGAGACGCTGATCAGTGGCGCGTTTACCGTTGATCGGAGTTACTACTGCCGTCCGTGCGCTTCAGCCGGGCGGCATTACCTTCTGTGCTGCCTATACCGCGATCGTGTCATCGCTGGAGCGTGCTGGTGCATTACCGGTCTTGATCCCGTCTAACGTCGGTCCAGAGACACTCCGAGCGCTGTATGATCAGGTCGACGGAGTGTTATTGCCCGGCGGTGGGGATCTGGATGCAAAATATTTTAATGAGTCAGCGCATCCTGCTTCCGATCCCCCCGATCCGTATCGCGACTCGGCGGAAGTCAACTTGGTACGTTGGGCGATCGATGAGGATCGTCCGTTGTTTGGCATTTGCCGTGGCCATCAGGTGATCAATGCCGCTTTGGGCGGATCGTTGATCCAAGACATCCCCTCGCAATGTGAAGATCCCTTAGAACATCGTTTGTTAGAAGGCAATCCGCGCGATTATCGTTCGCATGTGGTGGTTTTGAATGAGCAGAGTCGCTTAGCGGGGATCTTGGGTGAGCTTAAAATCGCCGTGAACAGCATTCATCATCAAGCGGTGCGGGATTTAGCACGGGGATTTGTGGCGACCGCTTATGCAGGTGACGGGATCATTGAAGCCAGTGAACACCCGTCCAAAAAATTCGCCTTGACAGTGCAGTGGCATCCTGAAGACTTGGCCGCCGATGACCCAAAGATGCAAGCCTTGTTTGATGCGTTTGTGGCTGCGGCACGGGGTTAAAAAAGCGAGACAAAAGTTACCATTTTTTTCCGTTCGTCCGTGCTATCACACGCAGTAGCTTTAAAGGGATTTGATGCTTAGCGTGATTGCATGGATAAAAATTAGACGAGAAAAGCTGTTTTTTTTACACGGTTTTGTTAAAATTGGCACAATCTTGACTTGGGAGGAATGCTTGCTATGGGAAAAATTGGTTTGTTCTATGGAAGCAACACGGGTAATACCGAATTTATCGCTTTTCAGATCAAAGAAGCTTACGAAAAATTAGACCCCGGCTCAGTGGATGTGTTTAACATCGGCGCGAGTTCTCCTGAACAGATCCTCAAATACACCTATCTGATCTTTGGCATTCCCACTTGGAACACCGGGGAATTACAAGACGATTGGGCCGCGTTTTGGCCGAAGTTAGGGGAAATGAACTTCACGGGCAAAAAGATCGCGATCTTTGGCCTTGGGGATCAAAACGGTTACGGTTTCAACTTCTTAGATGCGGCGGGTATGTTGGCCGACGAAGTGATGAAACAAGGCGCGGAATTGTTGGGCCTGTGGGAGACCAATACCTATGAATTTGCCGAATCCAAGGCGAACGTAGAAGATCACTTCTTGAGCTTAGGGATCGATCAAGATGGTCAAAGTGGTATGACTCCGGCTCGGATCACAAAATGGGTCAAGCGTATCAAAACTGAATTTGGGATCTAACTTGTCTAAGCCCTCCGCATATTCGGGGGGCTTTTTTTTACCCCAAAAATAGACTCATCCACCTAGCCCTAACGCATCGCCGATCCTGCCCTAAGCGGTTCTTATGTTACAATGGGGGCAATGGAGTATCGGTGAGGCGATCGTATGGGGATTCGACTCGATTGGGAAATTGAAGCGGAAAAATCGGGGACGCATAGCGCGACTGAAGATCCGCAAATGGCTTTAGCACGACGGGCTGCCCGCGTGCGTGTGATCTTCACGTTGATCGCGATCGTGGGCATCTTTGTGTTGATCGTTAACCTGTTCAACCGACGCTTAAGCGAGGTTGATCAACAGATCGAACAGTTGTTACGCGAGACGGTGAGTGCAGAGATCACCGCGCTTCAGATCGGTGATCGGCAAGCGTTTTTATCTGCACAACGGAGCGCCGACTCGGCTTGGCAAATCGCGCAATTAGCGCTGTTTGACGATTATCAACAGTTGAAAACCACGGGGGACTTACAACTGACTGGGACGATCCGGGACATCGCGATCGATGGAACCCGGGGCCGTGTATTGGTAGAGGAGATCCTCAACGGTGTTCCCTACGTGCAAGTGTGGTTTTATTGGCGTTATGAGGACGGTTGGCGACATGTGCCACCTGATTACACCTTTTGGGGTGAGGCACAACAATACGATGGTCGGCGTGTCACCGTCTCATATTCGGGTCTTGATCAAGCGTTTGCACGGGAAGTCGGGGTGCGCGTCGAAAGTTGGATCAATACCAGTTGTAACGGGGTGTTAGCTTGCGGTGATTTTCCGCATATCACGATTGAGATCCTCAATCAGCAAGTGTTACCAGAGCCGATCTGGTCTACGATCGATGAGTGGACGTTGCAAGTCAGTTCCCCGTTAATCGGTAAAGCGCGCTACGATCAACCGTTTTACGGGGAAGTGTTAATCGCGGTTGCGGATCTGATCGCGAAACGCTTGGTACGCGAATCAAGTGGGACACGAGAAGATCCGGTTTATCCCAACGATGCCTATTATTTGCGGCCGGCGGTCGTCTCATGGTTGGTGGGACGCTTTGTGCAATTGAACACACAATCGCACTTGATCACCAGTTTGGCATTAAATTATGGTGAAGCAAAAGTGGGTGAACTGCTCAAACGCCTGACTCCGACCGCATCGATCCAACTATTCGCGGAGTTGACAGGTGTCGAGAATATCAGCGTGGCCAACTTGGATTGGCGCGATTATCTGACTTGGCGCTTACAACTAGAAAATGAGTTGATCGCCCGCACGGATGAAGCAGCGTTCATTGGCTTGTATCATCCACAATTTGTCCAGATCGCCCGCGATCGTTATCAGGCGTGGGATCAAAACGCGACTCCGGCATTAGGCGTGGTGCAACATCTTGAGGTTGTACAAACTGAAAATGGGACTCCACAACTCACCGCGTTAGTACGCTATCCTGAAAACGAGGGGCGTATTCGTTTTTGGTTGATCGATGGGGTGTGGAAGCGCGCCGGATAAGGGCGCGCCTCTCCTGGTTTAGCGGACGGGGACACGCTCACCGTTTAACGGGATCTGCTTTTCGAGTCGATGCGCCGTGGCGGGATCATGGGTGGCCAAAAAGATCAGCGGGCTTTGTTCGGCGGTTTGCCGGATCAAGGCGCGGGTTGCGATCACTTGATGACGGTTAAAGGCCGGCGCGTCGATGGTATCATCCAAGAGACTCGGTTGATCAAAGGCAGCATCTCCCCCGAAGAAATAGGTTATCCCGTCCTGTTGCAAGGCGATCGATTGGTGACCGGGAGGATTGACAACGTTAACCAGTTGTATACCTTTTCCTGCCCATCAGAGGGATACCGGAACGATCCTCATCACCGAAGATCAATCGATTGAAGGGGTCAATCTGGCGGAAGATGAACGGGAAGGGTTGCTGGATGACCTGGTTGCCGTCATTTATAGCTTTTGTGCCAGACAGACAGAACGGCTCACCGCCGAATTGAAACGGGATGACGATGATGCAATTAGTTGAGCAGCATATCATTGACCAGAATGACCCGCGCTGGCAGGTCATTGATCAGGCGGCCTGGTTCTCCAAGAATATCTATAATGCGGCCAATTATCAGGTGCGTCAATCGTACATCTTCACCGGG
>JALOOG010000090.1 GCA_025454525.1 Anaerolineae bacterium
GCTTACATCAATCGCGCCGAGACCTACTTCCTAATGGGTGAATATTATCTGGCATTAATGGATTTACGTACCGCCGAAAGTTTATTCCCTAATAACCTGTTAGTGGCGGCGGACGTGGCGCTCACCTTACACGCGATCGGCGAGGTATCCGCTGCTTGCAGTGTCTGGCAGGGTTTGATGGATGAAGAACTCGGTTTTTGTGATGTAGGGTGGTTACGCCGCGAATTTGAGTGGTTAGATCCGTTGATCGATCGGGCGCGGATGATTTTGCGTGATCTGATGTAAGCGATGCAATAACGGGAGCGCGTGATAAATGCGCGCTCTCAAGTCCGCTAAACCTTCTTAAATCCTCTCGAACCCTCTCAAAACGAAAATCTGGAAACTTATTTTGATCCTCGATCCGGCATTGCGGTTCACCACGCAATTTTAAAACGATCGCCTTAGCATCGATGCCGTTTTGCGACGTTTCACCCCTAGCGTGCGTATTTAAATTAAATCAACTCAACTCACTGAACGGAGCTATTTACGATGAGCAGTTATCAATTGGCGGGGGTTGGCCCGCGTTTTGTCGCTTTAATCATTGACGGGATCTTGGGCAGCATCATTGCGGGCGCATTAGGGGCTAATGACCGTTGGTTTTTGGGCGGCGTGATCGGCTTTTTGGTGACTTTGGGCTACCAATGGTTTTTCTTGACCCGCAATAACGGTCAAACCCCCGGTAAGATGTTGCTGGGGATTCGGGTGATCAAAGTGGACGGCACACCGATCACCGGCATTGACGCGACTTTACGCTATCTGGGTTACGCGATCAACAGCGCGATCATGGGGATCGGTTGGTTGTGGGCATTGATCGACCCAGAGCGGCAAGGCTGGCATGACAAACTCGCACGGACGTATGTCGTATTGGCGGATCGCAATGACACCGTGGTCATGAACAAGAGCAAAAACGAGTTTTAGGGATCGGGGGCGCACTTTGCGCCCCTGATTTTGTTTAGAGGCCTAATGACTTGCCGATGATCTCTTTCATGATCTCATTCGTGCCGCCATAGATCGGTTCAACCCGGGTATCCCGATACGCCTTAGCCACCGGATTCGCGATCAAATATCCTCGCCCGCCGAAAAATTGTAAACAAGTGGTGTTGACCTTCATCAGCAACTCCGAACACCACCACTTGGCCATTGAGGCCTCTTCCGTGGTCAATTTTTTCTCTAGATGCAATTTAATGCAGTTATCGACAAACACGCGGGCGATACGAACTTCGGTTTGCAATTCAGCCAATTTAAAGCGCGTATTCTGGAACGATCCGATCGGTTGACCGAATGCGGTACGCTCTTTCACCCAATCTAGGGTATACGCTAACACCGCTTCGGCGGTGGCCACATTGCCCACCGCGATGATCAAACGCTCTTGAGGCAATTGTTGCATCATATAGCGAAAGCCTTCCCCCGCTTGGCCCAAGAGATTCTCTTTTGGCACGCGCACGTTATCGAATTTAAGTTCGGCGACATCGCGTGCGAGATACCCCATTTTGTCCAAAATCTGCACCGTCTCGTAGGGTTGTTCACTCCGTTCCAAGACGATCAAGCTGATGCCACGATGCCGTTTTGCGGGATCGGTCTTGACTACCAGCACGATCAAATTGCTCAAATGGCCGTTGCTAATCCAGAATTTCGTGCCGTTCACCCGATAATGATCGCCACAATCTTCGGCCGTGGTGGTGATGCTGGCCAAATCGCTTCCGGTCTCTGGTTCACTCATGCCGATCGCGCTGATATACTCTCCACGAATCAACTTAGGCAACCAACGCGCTTTCTGTTCGGGGGAGCCATAATGCCAGATATACGGGATCACCACATCCGATCCAAGGCTCAACATCGGGCCACTTAAGAAGGATCGCGCTTGAGTCTCGACCAAGATCGCGTTATAGCGAAAATCATCGAGTCCTTGCCCACCGTATTCGGGTTCAGCATACATCGCTAAGAACCCGCGTTCGCCGGCCTTACGCCATAATTCGCGGTCTACGATGCCGTTTTGTTCCCATTCGGCATGATAGGGGGCCACTTCTTGATCTAAAAAAGCCTGAAAGGCCGAGCCAAAAGCGAGATGTTCGGGTTCATATAAATCGCGGATCATGTTTGGGATTCCTTTGGTCTAATTTAACGTGCGTTCGATTATAATGATAAACCAAACCAAGACAGCCCGCCCTAATCGTTTTATAATTCCCTTTTATTCCGAAAGAGCGACTATGGAACACGAACACTATCTTAGCCCGTTTAGCTGGCGCTATGGTTCAACTGAGATGCGTCAAGTGTGGTCATTGACCACCCAGCGCTCTCTTTGGCGACGAATCTGGGTGGCGTTGGCCGAAGCGCAACAAGCGGCCGGACTCGTCACCGCCGCGCAAGTGGAGGATCTTAAAGCGCATCAAACCGCGATCGATCTCGATCGGGCCTTTGCGATCGAATCAGAAATTCACCATGATCTCATGGCGGAAGTGCGGACTTATGCGGAACAATGTCGAATCGGCGGCCCGATCATCCACCTCGGCGCAACCAGCATGGACATCGAAGATAACGCCGATGCGTTACGCTTGCGCGATGCGTTGGATCTGGTGATCGCGCATGTCTACACCTTGTTACAGATTTTCGCCGATCAGATCGATCGGGAAGCGGATCGCTTGTGTATGGCCTTCACACATCTGCAACCCGCTGAACCGACCACCGTCGGGTATCGCTTGGCCGGATACGCCCAAGACTTGATCGCCGATTACGCGGCCTTACGTCGGACACGGGATGAGATCCGCGGCAAGGGCTTTAAGGGCGCGGTGGGGACGCGGGCCTCTTACGCCGAATTGTTACGCGGGACACCGCTCACCCCCGCAGAGCTAGAAGCGCGCATTATGGACACATTGGATCTACCCGCCTTTACGATCGCCACCCAGACCTATCCCCGCCGCCAAGATTGGGATGTGTTAAACGTGTTAGCTGGACTCGCGATGACTCTGTACCGTTTTGCCTTTGATCTCCGCTTATTACAATCCCCGCCGATTGGTGAATGGGCTGAACCGTTTGCCGCTAAACAAGTCGGATCGTCCGCAATGCCATTTAAGCGTAACCCGATCAACGCCGAAAACATCGATAGTTTAGCGCGTTATGTGGCCGCCTTACCGCGGATCGCATGGGATAATGCCGCGCATAACCTATTAGAGCGCACCTTAGACGACTCCGGCAATCGGCGCGCAATGCTGCCGGATGCGTTCCTCGCCACGGATGAGATCACCCGTCGGGCGATCAAGATCCTCAAAGACTTACGGATCGATAGCAACGCGATCCAACGCAACCTTGATCAATTCGGTGTGTTTGCAGCGACCGAACGCTTACTCATGGAAGCTTCTCGACAAGGCGGGGATCGGCAAGCCTTACATGAGCTGATCCGAGAGCATAGCTTGCACGCTTGGGAAAGTTTGCGTCATAATCAACCTAACCCGTTGATCGAAAGCCTCGCAACCGATCCACACTTGACCGCCATACTCACCTCTGATCAGATCCGCGATCTGTTGCGGGTTGAGGGGTATGTGGGGGATGCACCCGCCCGCGCCCGTGAAATTGCCCGCATGATTCAGACGCTTGAAAGGTAAATCCTGATGTTAAGCCATGCCGAATTGCTTCAAGCGATCCCTCACGCTTTGGATACCGTTACGATCACCGGTTGGGGCGATCCGATCCGCGGAAAAGTCCGCGATACTTATGTTCGGGACGCTCAACGCCTGTTGATCACCACCGATCGCGTGTCCGCGTTTGACCGGGTGTTGGGATTGATCCCGTATAAAGGCCAAGTCCTTAATCAGCTGAGCCTCTGGTGGTTTGAGCAAACCCGCGCCCTGATCCGTCATCATGTGATCGCCTCCCCTGATCCGAATGTGACGATCGCCCATGAAGCGCAAGCGTTACCCGTTGAAGTGGTCGTGCGCGGGTATATCACCGGAGTCACATCCACCTCCATGTGGACGTTATACGCAGGCGGCGATCGCGCCCCGTATGGTATCCCCTTACCGGACGGACTCCGCAAAAATGACCCGTTGCCTCATCCGGTGATCACCCCGACCACCAAAGCCACAGGCGGCGCACATGATGAGCGGCTCACCCGCGAACAGATCTTACAAGAGCGGATCATCGCCCCGGATCTCTGGGAGCAGATCGAAGATGTGGCGATTCGGGTGTTTCAACAAGGCCAAGCCATCGCGGATCGTGTGGGGCTGATCTTGGTGGATACCAAGTATGAATTTGGCTTGATCGATGGCCAATTGGCCTTGATCGATGAGATCCACACGCCCGACTCCAGCCGTTATTGGACAAAAGCCTCTTATCAACCCGGCGGGGAGGAGCCGGAAAACATGGATAAAGAGTACCTTCGCAAATGGTTTGCGGCGCAAGGCTATCGCGGGGACGGGATCGCACCGACAATGCCTGCGGCGTTTATCGCTCAAGTGGCCGCCCGTTATATCCATACCTATGAATTGTTGACCGAGACCCCTTTCCAACCGGCCGATCCACCGGCCGCCACAAGGATCGCACAAGCGATTTTCGATTATAATCAGAGATAATGTGATTGGCTTAATCAGCGCAAAGGTGAGGATTATGCGAGACGGGATCTGTCCTAAATGTGGCTCTAACGATGTGTATAAGCGACGTAACGGCTTGCATGACGGGGATCGCGATGGCCGTGTCACGTTGATCACCGGCCCCCTCAATTCGCCGAGTCCTACGATGGCTTATGTGTGTGCCAATTGCGGTTACTTTGAGTTGTATATTGACGATACGATCAAACTCGCGCAGATCTCCGAACACTGGGAACGCGCTCACGGTCAAAATTAACCCTAATGCGGCCGCCGGAGATCGGCGGCCGCCCCGTGATATGGGCGTTGAATGACTTTGATCCGCTAATGTAGCTAAAGAAAAATTTCTTACGAAAAATGTGCCTTAGAATGCCACCCTAACCCTCCTCATACCTAGGCGAGAATTTTTGTGTTTGACTCTATCTCCGCATAATGATGACCCTGGAAAGGATCAATTTTTGACCACCAAAGGCGATTGGTTACAGAGAATACCCTTATCCGGTTCTCGATAAAACAGTGATGCTGTGTCGTGATAAATTTTGGTAAAAGATTAGCACAAATTTTCCGAAAAGTCGTCACATTTGTCCTCTTTTTTTCCTTTGTCTTTTGGGTTCTGTAACGCAAGCATATATAGTATATAGGACATTTGTTTAGTGACTGCTGGGATTGAGTCGCTTTATGGACGTGGGCGCTACCTCGCAGTAGCACCCGATGCTACAATCTGATAAAATGCACACGAAAGGTATATTATTCGATGTACAATGTTGGCCTCAAGACATCTAGAGCATCATCGATAAGCTTCATTGCTAGATGAAGGACGAAGGGTAGCGTGATACTACCTCTCGTCCAAGCGGGGGTTGAGCGAAGCAGATGTGCTATCCGACAGAAGATTTGATCATCTTCAGTTTTCACCCCGAAGAACGGTATGAATTCAATTGCTTGTTGATGTCGAAATGCTTTGTCACCGCCATCATCGAACGCATACAGAGTATGATCCTGTGGAGATTGGCGACCGATAGAGAAGTAGTGAAATAACTCTTTTCCATGCTTATCAATGATTCCAACCATACGGTCATCACGATCGAATTGTTCCTGATCCCAAGCATTGGTTTCGATATACTGAGGTGTTTCATTCAACGTGCCAGCGTCACGAACTCGGAGTAGAAATATGTTCGGCAAATCGGTTGGCATGAAGACTTTATCACCAATGCGTAAGCTGTTTCGATTGACGTTACCATTTCCAGTCAGATAAATTCCCTCTTGTCGCCACCCATCCGCTTCTAGAAAGATAAGAGTCGGTTGCTCACATCGGCTCTTCAAGATTTTTGTGACAAAATGTGCCAACCGTCCATCTTTGTGATCTTTTCGGTAATTGAGATTCCACTTGGTGTTTTCGGTGATCGGCTCACAGAATAATCTACCGAGTGCGATGTTTGCATCGACATAAGGAATTGGTTTTTGAGGGCTACCGGATGTATCCGGCAATGTAACCCATACTTCACCGTTGGGATGGAGTTCAACATAGACCGGATAGTCAATTTTCGCTTGCATAAGCTTTCGGTGACGAAACAGCCCGCCCAAGACAAGCTGATCTGCTCGCTCGTCAGTTAACCCAGCAAATCGGTAAACCGTTGAGGGTACATCGTAAAGTACATGGGGTTGGCGGATCAATAAATCGGCAGCTGCATTGCGGACACGGGGAAGATCTTTTGTGGTGTAAGGATAGGAGTAAAGCTTTTGGGGAAAGGAGAAAACCATTTGCGAGATGATACCGCACTTCACACATGCGTGACGCACTGCCGACTTCAGCCAATCATCTCTCTCTGTGATGTTGGCTGAATTTCCCGGAAGTTCAATCAAGGCCAGATTAACGGCATTCTGAACAACATACGGCTTCAAAAACGCCTCCCATGAATCCCGTTTCGCTTCCCATTCAGCGGTTAGCGCAGCTTGATGCTTATCTCGATCCGAATATTTACGTTCGTACACATTGGGAATGCTGTTGCCAAATGGAAGTGCAAGATCTAAAGGCAACGCAACAGGCTTGATGGTTAGATAGTCTGGTAAGGAGTCAGATTCTTCAAGCAATAAGATTTCCCGAACCACCCGCTCCAGTACAGGCTTGTCTTCTACCGTAATCAACAGCAAGTTTATCATTCGATCCTGTCTTGCTCGCTCAAACGCAGCATCCACCCTCTCACGCTTAAGCTGCTTGCGATCATGTTTAATTTTTTTGCGCGGCGATTTAACCTGCACCTTTTTCATATCTTCATAGGTATACAGTGCCAGTAGTTTCTTATCAGCAAGCTCCGCAGCATTTAGTGAAACAGGCATATCAACATCTAACGGTTCATCGAACTGAAGGACACCCGTTAGAAGTTCCTCCAAGTATTTGGTGATTTCGACACGTTCCCGCAGTGATGTGCCACTTTTGGCACTATGCTTGCCGCCTTTGTAAGTCATTCCTTCGGCATGTAACACCAGGTAATGATCACCGTCTGGAGCGGGACTGTGTTGGAGTGGATTAGCGAAGACATCATTTGCATCTACAAGGTTGCGCGCTCTCCATTCGGAGAGCAGCTCACTTACTTTATCTCTCCATTTAAGCCCTTTTTTCTTGACACTTCCATCAACTTGCAGTCGTACCATCGTCGGATCGGTTCCGATTTTCCACCCTTTCTTTCGTTCAGATCCTAACCTGACCATAACGGTCACTTTTCGCTTGAAATTTGTTGAAGCCACTTTACGGCTTCCCCAACGGCTTAACCGAATGAAGACCGCCAACCATGGTTCTGTGTGGCTTGGTTGTGTTTGAAGAGAAAACTCTAGCTTGTAAGAGAGCAGATCGTCGCCTTTGTTATGCGAAAATGGCTCGCTGACGATCGCTAGGCCGTGATCGCCATCTTGGGCCAAACGCCAAACGATTGGCTTATTGTCATCCCCCATAAGCAAGGGTTGAAGCCGGCTCTTCTCCACTACCAAAGCTGAAATGATACTTGGAAGCGCTTTATATACATATCCCTCCTTTTGGTGTTCTGCCCATAAATGAGAAGCAGCAAGAGGGGGACTCCAACCCTCTTCATTGATTTGAATGCTATGAAGCAAGTTTTTGAGCGCAAGATTGCCTGTTTCTGTTGAAATCTCGTTAGGGAAAGTTGCAGTCGCCCATTGCTTTGCCCAGACCCACACCAAATCATTCAATTCCGTTACATTTGGACACCAGAGTTCCTGCCCCTGTTGGGTTTGTATCAACGCAAGTGCGCGTCGAGATTTCTGCCAAATACCGCTCTTCTCCCATTGTTTATTGGATGCACTATATTCTTCAAAACCATGGATAAGTGTGGGGGCGGTTGCAATTAATGCGCCGTTCAAACGGCGAAAAGGAGGCACTTCCCATTTTTCGATGGGGTTCTTTCGTTTTTTTCGGTTGGGCTTGCATTCAAGCATCGTAGCCACAAAGACATCAAGCGCTTCGACATACGGAAAATCCATAACTGATACTAGGACATCATTAAGTGCATTATGGGTGATACGGGCGCGAGCCATCCGCATTTGTTTCATTGACGATTCCCTTTCCGATTTGGATAAAATCCGTTGATGTCGAGGAGACCTTCAAACGGCTGATATAAACTAAGACCAATTGGGCTTTCATCGATATATTCTTCGAGAAGCAGCACCATTTGGGTGAGGAGACTATCTTTTACACTATCGAGTGCGGTCTGTGGTGTGAGATGTTCGGGTGGTAAGGCACTCTTTGGTGCCCATGCCGCATCAATAAAAAACGTGTGGAATGGTACACTCCCTCGAACTAAACGGCCCGCCGCTTGCACAAATTGACCGAATGTGCTGGCAGCTAAATCTTGGCGTTCGACAAAGCTCAACGAACGATAGCCCTGACGCATCTCAGCTTTTGCCCAGTATGATCGCGCAGCAGAGCGGAACGCACGGGCTTGAGCGTAAACGCCGGGGTTTTCCCAAAGTGGATCGCCCAGGTTAGCACAGGTTGCCAAGGTATATGCATTAAGCTCACCAGCAAGTGCCTGAACATCGTAAGGATGTGGCATGGGACGCACAAGAAAAAAAACAGCACCAAAGGCAGCACGCTTGCGATCTAGGGTCAGGATATTGTAGCCACGTCCGATTGCCGCCATTGGGGCAATGAGAATCCGACCATGGGTTTCTGCAAATGACTCAACATCAGCACGAACCAATGTACCGACTGTTTGAATCCCATCGTAATCCGCCTGATCGTTTGACGGGGTAAGATAGAAAATCTCTGACCGATCGGTCCAATAATCTGCCAATGTTTTGGCAAATGCTTTCGCTTGTGAATACGAGTTCGTCAAGAGCAGTAGCTTCTCTCGTCCGTCCCATAGTTCGGGATTGCCTCGCGCAAGTTCCCTAAGATCATTCAACTCTTTTACGAGAATATTCGAGCGAATCATGGCTTGCGCTAAAGCGGTCATCGCTTTCATTTTGTCTTCAACGCCTGAGACGACGATGGGTGATCCATCAGGATAGTAATGTGGGCAATAGTAGAATTGGCTGTGCTTACGAATGCGTTCTCGCTCCGCTTTCGGAGTCTGCAATATTCCTTGAATGGGCAGATCAATGTGCCACTGTGTCGAGTATGGCAACCAAGAGGTTCCCGAAAGTGCCAGCGTATGCGGTCCGGGCATCTCGAGTAATGACAGAAGCTCATGGTAGTGGAGGAGAAAGTGCCTTCCAACATTGGTGTACTCGAATCTTGATAGTAGGCCTACATCATCTTCTTCACCGGTTCTTGAGATATAGTAGGTGCCAAAAATTCGTCCAGTTGGCGGGATAGGTAGTACATCACCCAGAGTAACCGATGATGGTCGATAGGGTTGTTCTCCCAACGTTTCTTGCATTTGCTCAGGCTGGTTGTACCACTCGTAAAACACAATCCGCAGATTACGATCCAGCAAAGCCACACTTAGCGCGAATGCGAGTTTGAGAGAAAGTGTCTCAAGTGTTTCGATAGGCAGATCTTCGGTTTTGAGGAAAGCGTTAAGGTTGGAGATATTTGCCTCGATTTGTGGAATCTGATCTTGAATCCATGTTTTACATTCTGAGACAATTAGATCTGACCCGTCAATTGAAGCCTGTCGCATCAGTTCCGCCAGTCGATATTGTGCGACCGCATGGTTATAACTGCCCTCGTCTCGATATTGCTCACGACGTGGCCTTGGATACCGTAGAGGATCTTTATCCGCAACAATCTCAAGATCACGCAACAATGCTTGGTATGTTTCTTTGATATCATCCGTCTGTTCATCAAGTATAGTAGTCTTAGGTAGCCCCAGAAGACTCATTGTCAGATTATGAAACAAGTAAGATGCAGTAAAATATCGTGCGCCAATCCAACGCCGTAGTGTCGATGCATCACGACTACGGGAGAAATGACGTAAGATGTCTACAATGCCGGAAGTTGCCAGACGCTCTGCACGAATCCATCGCTCTTCTAAGAGACTTACGCCGAAAGTTAGTGATTGAGAAGCTAACGGGTCTGCCTGTGTAAACACAGCTTTTTCACGCCCCCAAAGATCAAGAACGGTTGCATACTCGTTATCAAACCATTGCATTACGGTGTCAGCTTCATCAAAGATGACATAATCGGCTTCCATATAGATAAATTCACCATAACGCAAGCGTCTTCTATCTACCTGAGCAGGCACACCTGATTTAGCAATTGCCCCCGGTGTGGTGACATAAATAGAAGCTGATGACAAATCATGCCACACCTGTTGAGACGGGCAGCGATTAAAGAATGGACATAAGTGTGGACGTAAAGAATGATCATCTCCGGTGGATCTTTCACTCTTTTGGTACACTTGCTCACATGGCTCACGCCCTGGTAAGGGATTGCCCTCCAAGGTCGCGATCTGTGTCGAGGACATTAATCCCATCAAAGGACAAGCAGTGTTAAGCCAACGCAACGCTCCTTGTGTTTCAGGATGATCACGGTTCCAAAGGCGTTTCAGGTGAGTGTGACGTGTGCTTCTACCCACAAGCGGCAAAGCAACGGGATGATCTTGATCGTCTGCAATGATAGCATTGAGTTCTTCAACGATGTCGAAAACGGTCATGGTATCGCTAACCACCAATACCAAAACGCTTCCTGGTTGATTCACAGCGACATGGGCTGCAATCAATTTCATCAAAGTAGATTTGCCAGATCCTACCATCCCAACGATATGCCCGCCGCCTTCAAGATGAATAGCGGTGTTATTTGCTTCTTCGGACACAACTCCATGGTGTATGCCGTGATAATGGATGTTCTTCTTGACACGATCGACCCACATCGGCTCACGACCACGATCCCTCAAGCGTTGATCCATCAATGCTGCTGTATCCTTCAATGCCTCAAAGGTGACAGAAAGCGCACTACGAGGCCCTTTGGGAGAATGGACTTTCGGTGTAGGAAGATCTTCTGTTGAAGAACTTGGAAGTGTCACAGTTACTGAAAAAGGGCCTTTATCCGTAGTGATCGTTATTTTTGCCTCACCGGTATGAGCGAAACTTCGTTTTGATCGCGTCGGAGGTGGTATGGTGTTTAAAGCACGTTGATAGACTTCATGCCGAGCGCGACTCTTGATCGTGTTATTACGACAGGCATCAAGTATCTGCTCCTCAAACGGGAAATTATCTGAAATGTTATACAGTCGCATAGCCAAAGGCAACCGTAGATACTGATGTAGCGCCTGTTCCCAACTGGAACGACTTGAAAACGGCAACAGAATACGGGAAATTGCAATCCAACGACGTGGCTCTGTTCCAAGTTGCATAATACTTGGAAAAGGTAATCCGCTGAGAACAGCCCACAGTGCATCAATAGGCTGGTCATTAAAACCCAATGCTTCTAACAAATACAGACCTAATTCGACACGAAACAAGAGGCGTTTTTCGTCTGCGTCAAGTTTGTCTCTGCCATCACTATCTCGTTCTAGTGCTTCGCTTAATCTTGTGTACCATTCGTTACGGTCAAACATCTAATCGATCTCCCAAACCTTTTTTTTAACAGCGCGGCAAAATGCAGAAAATGGCAAAATATGAATCGGGGCTTCCTCAAGACCTGCTTCACGCCTCACCTTGTCGCAATACCCCGGATAATGAGTTTCACGCTCATCAGGGATTACGTAATAAAAGCGATCCCAATACAAACGGTTATTTTGAGGGTAACGGAATGGCCCACCTTCAATTTCTCTACCTAAAGCAATCGGATCACGATAATCTTTGACATCAACTGCCCAAGCCTCGCCGTCCTCAAAGTGTAGTTGAAGATCATATGCGTCTACTCCGGGGTAGATTCGGAGTGAATTGAGCGTAGCAAACTGTGTTTGAATATCCTGAAGATGTATGTAGAGAGCAAGTTCTACACGTCCTGGTATTACAATTCGGCGTAACACACCCTCGCTCACAACCTTTAGATGAGGTTCTATGAAAATCTCTTGCCAATCTGTCAGGCACCTATTTTGACAGACCTCAAGCTTAACCGATGTGGGATTACCATCTCGACTGGATTTTAACGCACCACAAACAAGACAATTCAATACGATACCCTCTGATCGATACACGTAGGAGTCTGGTTCAACAGAAATGTAAAATTTATCTAGAAGCTCCCATTGAAGCCCGAACTCTTTGCGTAAAGCGGCGGGGGTAGTAAACGGATGTTGTATTAGAAATACTCTTATGTGTGCATATTTTGCTTCGATGATAATCTGCTCATCAAGTTGCGTCTGATCATAGTCGGCACGCATTTGCTCATAAAACTTCCGAAAAGGAAGATTATCGACATGAAGCATGATCCGTTTCAGATCAATGCCGCGTAGCTCACCCTCTATCAAAAAATCTTCTAATGCCTCGGTAATCTGACCCATATAAACAAGGCGAAGGCGCGGATCAAAGCTGTCTGGAATATCTCCTGCACACCACCAATCCTTCACGGGCTTTTCAAACATTGTCAGAAGATCGGGAAATGTCTTCGGATAGTTGGTCATGTATAATGATAAAACGTTCATAACATATTGAAGTTCTGCCGGATATGGGTAAGGCGTTCGTTGACGTAAACATTTCTCTAACCCAACCACCAACATTGTGAATAAGGTACCTTCATCGTGCGATTTCAAAGCAATTTCTCCTCACCAATCTGGTATTTTTGCAACAAATCTGTTACACTGTTTCAAATCAGCAACAAAATAACTGTACACCATAGTCTTTAAATTTGCAACAGTGTTTCTAATCTGAAACGAGTGAAGTATGGGAAATCAATTGGACACGAATTTACTTATCGCTTACCTGAAGGCGCGCAGAGGGGATCTGGGATTGCGGGAAGCAGCAGAGCAAATTGGGGAAATTAGCGCATCAACCCTCTCGCGGATTGAAAACGGGAAAATTCCGGATATGGACATTTTTTTAAGATTATGTGATTGGATTGGACTTCCAGCCTCAACATTTTTGCGTGAACCCGATCAAGTGATGTTGGGCGAAACGCCCGAAGTCATTGAGGCTCATTTGCGTGCCGATAAAGAACTTGATGAGTCGACCGCAACGGCAATCGCAAAGATGGTCAAAGCCGCTTACGAATTGGGTCGTCGTAAACGTGATGCTGGAACCTGAGTTTTACGAGCGGTGTGAGAACATTGCGGCGCGTGTGCGTTCTAACCTGAAAATCGCCGCTTATGCTCCTTTATCATCACGCAATCTCGCTGCACATCTCTTGATTGATGTTGTTCTGCCTAATACACTACCCGGTCTGACATTAAGTGACATCCACCAAGCGAGTGATGCACACGGATGGTCGGCAATTACCGTGTTAACGGAACCTCCAATCATCATCGCTCATCCCTCAAGAAATCATCTTGAAGCTGAGTCAGACATTATGCATGAACTCGCTCATTTGCTTATAAAGCACAAACCCGAAATGTTGGGTTTAATTAGTGAATATCGTGTTGCAAGACGTTACTCAAAAACGCAAGAAACACAAGCCGATGCATTAGGTGATTGTCTTCAACTTCCACGACCGGCACTTCATTACGTGCGTCAACAGGGATATTCTATTAAAGAAATTACACAGCGCTACTGTGTTAGCGTAGAGTGCTATAGTCGTCGTTTGGAAATCGTTTCGCGCTTTAGAGTGTCAAGATGAACATATTGCACTATATTGATTGCAGAAGGTGAAGATTGCAGATCACCCCAAAAGAGGACAACCTTTCTTAGCTTTCACCGTAATATTCTTAGCGTTGGTGTAAACATATAACATTGTCAATGGTGGAGGTGTGGGTTGAAACATCTACTTCTACGCCTAGTAACTCCCGTCAATCAATTATGCACGTCCGGAAGGGCAGGATTTTTAATGGCACGGTGACTGATAGCGGACATAGATTGTATGGTGAAGCACCTTAGGTCTATAGACTCTATCTGATGCTATTCAATGGTACAATTTTCTACCCCAAATTAACTGATGCTAGGACTGTGCGTGGGGTGGTGTATGTCGCCATTAAGCACATATTTCATACCCACCCCCACAATCTGACCGCCGAGCGAAGTAAACAACTGATAAAAGCCTAATCATTTGCGATGCAAGGTGTTGCGGAAGGCTGGCATTTCAGCAGCCGCTAACTGCCGGAATGGTTCATCAGTAAACCTCAGGAATGTTTCCGTGAAAAGCATTGAATCACAGAGGATGTAGAGAGCGCAGAAGTAGGTACAGGAAAGTTTTTTGCGTCCAACCCCACTCTAGCCCACAGCCCAGTCATAGGGTGGGAACTGGTCTGCGTGCGGTGGGCTGACCCGTCTCCATTGGTGAGGTATTTTTCTGAGGTTACTCCTGTCATTGGAGAAACGGCTTGCGAGTATAGAAGGTCAAATGAGTGCGCTCAAGCGGGTGTTGGGGGTAAAATCAGCTAAAAGGTCAAGCAACTCCTCTTAGGGCTGGTTTAATCCCAGTTCAGGAATATTTTCAAGAGTTAAACGAGAATATTTTGAGTAATTTACTTTTAAAGCGTTGACGAAAGATGGCAGTTCTGATGGGGTAAACTGAGCAAAAATCATCTTTAATGTATTAATCCTATACCATTCCATGCATAAGAGTGGAAAATCAATAGCTGGATTGTATTCTTGCATGATACCAGGGATTTCCTTAAACCAGTTTTGTAAATAGAGATCCCAATCACTTTTATTCGCACGATCCGCGATCCTGTTCCATGTTCTCTTTTTAGGCTTCATTTGCTTCTCTCTATCCAATATGGTATCTCTGATAAAACTGAGTTTGTCCTCAAAAGCGGTGAGATAGAGTTCAGGATGATGAATTTGTATAGTGGATAACAACGTAATCAGTTGCCACTCTTTCGCCTGCCAACGAAACGTCTTCCGATATACTAAATTGTAAACCAATGTGTAATATTCTTCCCCAAAATGTTTCAACAAACTTGCACCAAAGTTTCTTCGATGTTCAGCTCTGCCTGCCAAATCTAGTATGTAAGGGTAGGTCATCGCATAGTAACGAATCAAAACTTGTAGTGTGGGTAACATAGGTAAAGAGAAGCCTATTTCTGCTAAATAAGGTTTGGTCTTGTCAAGGCTTAGTTCTATTAACGCGGAGGACCAACCTGGTTCAAGGAATTCTTTCATTTCTGATTTGCCTCATGATTTCAATTTTTTGTGTTTCGTTTTTAAATGCTTGATAGGCCGTTTCACTTCTAAATCGCACCTTACAATCAATATACATTCCTTGCCAATTGTCCATATACACTTCAATAGCAGGTTGTGTTTTGCCTCTAGACCATTCAACATGCGATTGAACTGGCCGTGATGTGGCAAAGAACCCGGATTATTGTAGATGTCATCAAACTGCTGAAACAATCATTTGAGGTGATCAACACAGTTTTTATTATCTAAAAATAATCTACAGATTTCGTCTACCTGGTCAAGACAAAGATTTTGATTGAATAAGCTACCTTTAAATAAGTTGCGAAGTTGTTTTACTGCATCACCTAAAGCTTGTAAACGATCCCGCCAAGCTTGCAACATCTCTTGGTAGAGTTGTGTGGAGTTTAATCCACTCGGATCGCGTTGATTACGTTGCCCTCAACCCAACTATAGCCATTGAGACGCATCGCCCGCGCACAACTGCCTTCCCAAGGGTCAAGCGATGCAAACATGCCTAAACTCGGCTGATAGTACCGGACGCGCAGGTAGATCAAGCCGTTGGGATCGGTCTGCTCACCCGTGAAGCCATAGTTAGAGGCAGCGCTCCCTGTTGAGGTGAACAATGACCCGTAAGGCGTGAACTCTTGCGTCTATTTCAACATCGTTTATTTTAAAAATCCCGATTACTTTTTCGGAAGTGGAAACATTCTTACAAATTCATCAGCATCACGTACCGACTTTCGTCTTGATAAACTCAAGAATAGATTAAAATCCTTTAACGCCTCTTGTTTTCGACCTAATTGATAAAGGGCAAAACCGCGCCAATAATAAAATATACCTTGTTTTTTAACAAGTTTTTCAAAATAGTCATTGACATCTTTAATCAACTGTTTATATCTCTTCGTATAGTAGAGAACTTGTATCTTTACGCCCATTGCATCCGCTACTTCATGTGGGTCTTTTGAAGGCACTTGGACGACTTCAAGGACACTCAACGCTTGCTCATCATGTTTGTATTGTAATAACATTTGGGTTTGATCACCACTGAAGATCACCACCCAACCAACAATACCAGTGGTGGTAGCACGATCTCCCAAAGTGAGGAGGTAGGCTTCGTTTTTTTTTCAGATGAAGGTGTAGAGT
>JALOOG010000091.1 GCA_025454525.1 Anaerolineae bacterium
CGATCGGTATGGCCGTGTTGGCGGGCGATCTCCACTAAGCATCCGACTAACGCCACACCCATCAACGGACGGGTGAGAATCCATGACCAGAGGCTAAACGGCGCAGCGAAGTAATTGATCACGCACAAGATCAACCAAGCGATCAAGATCAAATGGAGCGGGGTGAAGGTCAATAAACGCCGATAAACCACGATGCGGGCGATGAAGATCGGGATAAACAGCAACAAAGGTTGATAGTGATTCGGGCTGATCCAAAACAACGCGAGGATCAACGCCAACAAATAGGGTTCAAGGGCAAGTACACCACGCATTAACGCCAAAGTGACACCTCAAATCGCTTGATAATCGGCGCAACTCTAACACCCGATCCGGTCTGGGACAAGGATCAAGGATCAAGGATAACTTGCTACCGCGGCGGCGGCTAAGACCAAAAAATTATTTCGGCGACAGCGGCAACGTGGTTAGGGGGATCGTAAGATTGGAAAACAAGCTTCAAATCACCTAAAACAAGCTGAAACTGTCCATTGCTGATCCCTCCTTAAGGTGAATGTCCCATGAAGTAAATGATAGCACAGATGAGCGAAAAAGTCGTAACAAATGTTACGACTTTTGGAGGTTGGTTTTGCGTCTGCATCAGGTCACAGAATGGTTCATCGCTTGCGATTCGGCAGCGGTTCATGCTACGCTAGGGTAAATGATGTTATGGAGTATGATCGTGCGTCTGCTGCCCTTCGCCTTCTTACTGGTCATCTTGACTGCAAGCATGAATTTTCCGATCTTAGATTCGCATCCGGCGGCGACATGGACAATCTTGGCGTATTATGGCGGCGACAATGACCTTGAAAATCATCTGATTCATGATGTCAATGAGTTTGAATTGGCCGGCGGTAGCACCGATACGATCCGCGTGATCACCTTCTTGGATCGGGCTGAAGGGTATTATCAATCCCCTGTAGCGGATTGGAGCGGCGCACGAGTCTACGAAATCGGGCCCGATCGTTCCGAGGATCATCTCACGCGCTATCCGCCCACGATTGATACCGCCCCATTAAGCGATCTCGGGCCGGTCGATAGCGCCGATCCCGTGACCTTATCCACATTTTTAACGTGGGGCATTCAGACCTATCCGGCGGATCATTACGCGATCGTGTTTGGATCGCATGGCGCGGCGTGGGAAGGGATCGTGCGCGATTATAGTGCGGGCAGCCTGTTAGGGTTGGACGATTTACGCAGCGCGTTTGACCAAGTGCGAGAAGCCACCGGAATTAAGCGCTTTGACCTGTTGATCAATGATGCCTGTTTGATGAGTAGCTTTGAATATTACACGGTGATGTCCGATTATTTTGATTATGCGATCGGATCCGCGGAGTTAATCACCTCTCCGGCGTATGATATGACCGAATTGATCGCACAATTAGAGGCAGGAACAGCGCTCTCCGATATCGGCGGCGCGTTGATCGATCGCTATTTGAACACCACCGCGCCCGCCCTCACGCCCGGACTTGTGCCGTATTTTACCGGAGCAGTGATCGATCTACGGGCGTTTATGACCTTGAACACCGCCTTAGACGATTTTATGGCGGTGTTTGAGCGCGATCCCGAACGTTATGCGCCGATCTTGGCCCGCGCCCGCGCCACGACTTACACCTATAGCGCGTTTTCTAATCGCACGACGGAAATCGATCTAGGGGATCTGATGCGACAAATTAGGGAGGATCCGGATCTGATCAGCGCGGCGCAAGCGGTGTTGACCACCTTGGATCAACTGGTGATCTATGGGGCGGCCGGCCCGATTGCCGCGCAAGCTACTACGCACCTTAACCTGTATTTTCCCGCATCCCAAAGCTTGTTCCGTTCGGATTATCAGGCGCTCCCCCGTTGGGCGGCGTTGTTAGAGGCGTATTACACCGCGTTAGCGACTCCCGATCAAGGTGATTTTCATCCGGTCGGTGAGCCACAAATGACGATCGATGCACGTCCGACTGCGCGTTATGATCACGGCTATGCGTTAGGTCTGACCGTCACCGGCCGCAATATCAGTCAAGCGGCGTTGACCGTCCGAGATGAGTCGGGTCAATTGCTCACGCGCACGCCAATTCTGAATTGGGTGATCGGCGTGGCGGGCGATCGTTTGATCCCGCAAAACCAATGGACTCCGGGGGTCACATTGACTTCAGCACGGTGGGCGGTAGCCGCTTATCGTTTGAGCGATGCCCCTGATGCGATCGGTGATTATGCGCCCTTGATCCAAGCGCCCAACGGCGAGTCGATCTACTCGTTACAGGCGGAGTATCGCACCTCAGATCAAGCGGCTTGGTCACCGGTCACGCTCACGTTTACACCGGACACCTCGTTGATGGCCGATCTACGGGTGGAAGCGGTGATCCCCGTGGGCGAAAGCGCGGCGGTGATCGATCTGCCGGAAGGTGTGCAGGTGCGTGTCGGTACGCGGATCTATCGTTGGACAGACGATTGGCGCTTGCGCGCTTTTGAAACGCCTGTGCCGTCGGGACAATATCAGTTAGAGGTGAGCCTTGAAGCGTATGGTGGCGCGATCTTAAGCGAGTCCCATTCCGTTAGCGTGGATCATAGCGCGCTTGATCCGGCACGGCGCGGACATGATTGGACTCCGGAATTTGGTTTTCGGTTAACCTTGCCGGATGCGTGGTCTGATCGTTTCGCTTATTTCACCGCGTATCTTTCTAATGGAGTCGAAATTACCCGCGCCGATTCGGAAAACCCAGATACCTTAGCGATGTTTGTCAACCATTACCCCGGATTGGATCTCGAAAGCGCTACCCAATTAGCGATCCGATCGGTGGGGGGGACGGCGGCGGTAGAGGTGCGACCGGGGCCGCCGTTGCAAGGCCGCCCTACGCTAGAATTTGCCTTTTTAGGTGCGCCACGCATCAACGATCAATGGCAAAATCGTGGATTCAGCGTCTATGACCCAGAGCGCGATCAAGTGTTGGTGTTCTTAGCGGCGAATCGTGATGCGACTCAATCGCCGGAGGTGTTGGATCAATTTTATAGGGAGATGCGCGCTTCGATCGTGTTTGAGGAGCGCGGGTCAACCCCTTGGGGGCGGGATCGCCTCGCGGATCATGCCCAAGTGACGATCCCGGCGGTGTGGAATAGCAATACGATCGAGATCTGGCGGCGGTATCAAGACCCCGATTCGCCATTTACGTTTGCCGCTTTTTCCACAGAGGCGATCGCCCAAAGCCACTTTGAGACTTTGCGTCAAACAGAGGTGATCGATCATCGCAGCTATGGACCGTGGCAAGTGGTCAGCTATCGCCGTAGCAGTGGTCGGATCAGCGGACGGATCTATACCGCTATGATTGACGGATTGCCGTATACCGCTCGGTTTGAAGCGCCTAGCCTAGAGGCGGATCGGCAATTTCGGGCGGTGTTTGAGCCGATGTTAGACGGGTTGATGATCTCGCCACGGGTGATCCATGCGGAGTTTCCGGGCTTTGGGATCGCGTTTGATCGCCCTACCGATGATACTTGGACGGCGAATCTGTATGAACAAGCCCAAAACAAGGTGTTTTATATCAACGACCCCGGCACACGTTTGATCGAATTGTTTCTGGTGCCGGACACCGATCAAACGTTGTTTAGCTTAGCGACCACCGTGCAACAAGTGGGCCTCTTGCCGTCTGATCCGCAATACATCACGATCGGTACAACACAAGGGCTGTTATTCATGGCGGAGGGAAAACCGGATGCCACTGAAACTTGGCGCGGGCAGTATCTGGCGGTTTATGATTCCGAACGGCGCTTAGGGTGGGTGATCGGGGTGCGGGCGATTGAAGGGTTGGGGGAGTATCAAGCCGCTTTCGACTTGATCCGCGAAAGTTTGATACTCACGCCGGGGCCGTATGATCCGTATATCGATTTGGATTTTAAAGCGGAAGATTTTTCGATCCGTGAATTGTTCGGGTTTACCACGCACGTCCCGTTGGCTTGGGAGTCATTGGTATTAGAAGGCAACGTTGAAGCCAATGTGGAGGTATTTTCGCTCAACACATTCGATCAATCGATCATCTTTTATGTGTTTGAAGGGGCGCAGAATCTCACGCAAGTGGGGGCAGAGTTTTTCCCGGCGGAAGGCACTCCGATCACAGTGGACGGCCGCCTCGCTTTGGAATATCGGTATACCACCATTGACGGGTTAAGCGGGCAGGCGTTTAGCTTAAATGACCCGTATCGGGATCAATTGATCATCGTGGAAGTGATCGGATCGGAAGTGATCTATCGCGTGGTGCGCGATCACTTCCGATTGTTAGAGCGTTAGGTTAGTCGCTGATATATTGATAGGTGATGCGGACTTCTTCACCGACGGGCAAAGTCACCAACCAACGTAAGAGGTTGCCGCCTTCGCGTTCGGGTTCAACGGAAAAGCTAAGCGATTGCGCCCATGTGGGATAAACATCGGTCACTTCGATCACCTGTTCTTCGCTGGTGAAATTGAGCATGATCAAGCTGACATCATATTGATAATCCACTGTGTTATTCGGGTCATTGAGACTGCTGCGGGCCGGAATGGTGATTTGGCTCACCTCTTTACGCACCCGAATATCGCGCAAAAAGCCAACGGTCACACTTCCCTCACCGCCGATTGGGGTGTTTTCGATCGGATCGCTGCCGGTGAATAAGCCGTCTTGATAAGAGCGCACGATCCCTTCGGTGAGTGCCATGGTGGCGTTGTTGGTGACTTTGTAGATCACACGCACTAGCGGTTCATTGCCCGCGTTCCATGTCAAGACCCGTCGGGCCGGGAGTTGCGTCTCTAACAATTCCACATAGAGCAGATCCCCAGGGCTAGAGGTCAAGGTGTCTAAGGTATAGAGATATTGAGTAGAGATCGCATCGCTCCCACTTCCACTGGATGCGCCGGGAACTGGGGTTGGCACCGGGCTGCTAAACGCGGTCGCGGTCGCTAACAGGTCAGCGCGTTGATTGGCTGAAAATGGGCTAGACGCGGCGATCTGCGCGGCCACGTCCACTTGACCTGCGACAAGGGTCACTTGGGCATCGCTTAAGGTAAACGAGTCGTTACGGATCTCCGCGAAAAAGTCAAACCCTACCGGGCCTTCATCTTCGGTCTGTGCGCTAAAGTTGAGGTTATAAAGGGGTTTCCAAGTCATGCCGCCGATCGCGATGTATTCGAGGGTGATCTCGTTAATTGACTCGGAACTGTTCGCTTGATCACCGCTGATCGTGAGGATCAGCTGTTCATTGCGACGACTGATCGTATAACGTGGGAGTCGGCCTTCGGCGTTCCGGAGGACTAGGGTGTCTTGGACGGTTTGCGCGGGTAACACAATTTGCGTTTCGACATCGGTCGGCACACGCAATTGATCACGCACAAAAACGACGTTGTTCAGAAATACGGTGATCTCATCGGGGTTGCTGATGTAGTTGATCTGGTCTTGAGCTTGGCTGTGATTGGGGCTTTGGGTGACGATCAAGAATCCGATGATTAAGGCAAGGACTAAAGCTTTAACGGGCATGACTTCCTCCTTGTGGTGAGTAGAAAGCGGGGATCGGGTTTGATCCCCTTGCTCACTGTAGCATGGCACTATTCACAGCGCGAATCACCGGATCGGAGAAACAAGGTTATGTTCAGCGATATTACAAAAGCTCGCGCGCTTTTTCGATGGCCTCTTCTAACGAGTTGAAAAATAAAATGGGATGATCGGATAGCCTGGTTACGATGTCTGCAATCAGTTTGACGATCAAAGGGCTGTTGATTGCCAACGTCGCAACACAATTTGGCAAGGTCATTCTGGAGAGTTGGAGGGGGCCGATCGGCAGTTGTTTTAAGCCTTTGGCATCTACGATCAAGACATGGCTAGGTTCATCCTGTGCGGCAATAAAATCTCTAAGTTCCCGAAAAAACAGGTGCAATTCATCGGCCTTAGGCGAACCTTGACAAAACACTAGATAGATTCCGTATTCGACTTGACTAAAGGCGAGGTTCATCAGCTTTCCTTATAACCATGAATCGGATCGATGTGTTGCGGTGTGTCTGGTGGGATGCTGGAGACGCTTAGGCTGATTTTTGGCGTAACAAAGCATGTGCTTGTTGGATCGCCTCGTCCATACTGTCGTAAAAATAGATCGGATGCTTGGATAGCTTGGCCACGATGCCGCCGATCACCTTCGCGATCATCGGGGATTTCACCGCGATCGTCCCCACACGATCTTTCGGGATCGTCTGCATGATCAATTGGGGATCTAAAGGTAATTGTTTTAACTGACTGGTATCGATAATCGCCACATGCCACGGATCGCCCGAAATATGGATCATCTGTTGTAGCTCTTGAAACGAGAGGTAAAACTCATCAGGGGTGATAGTCCCCTTGTAAACGGCTAAATAAATCTCCGGTTCTATTCGACTCAAGGTAATAGACATAAAAATTGCCTTTCTTTACGTTCTCTCATTTTATCACAAGTGGTTTTGGAATATTTCTTAATCTGTATAGGAAATAGGTCATGTAAAAAGTGAGAATTAAATAAAGTTGACAAGTTGCGCGAGATCCTAAACAGGGATATAGTAACCTTAAGTTCACAGACTACTGGTTCAATCAAGGAATTATTCTCATGGATCGTAAATTTGAGATTACCGATGCGAAGGGTGGCGCTGCCTTTACAGTGCGGGTGGTGACACGCGCTATTCATACCGAGTTCGCTGGAATGCAAGAGGACGGCATCCTAAAAATCCGCCTAAAGGCCGCCCCCGCAGGCGATCCCGCGGCGAATCAAGAATTGGTCAACTTTTTAGCGGATAAGTTGGGGGTGGCGGTCAATAAAATTGAGATCGTCGCAGGCAGCGATGGGCGAGATAAGCTGATCAGTGTGGAAGGCATATCAACCGCGGAAGTCGAAGAAAAATTGGGCAATGCCGTTGAGGCCAGTCAACACGGTGAAGAAGAATAGATCGTTACGATGACTCACCGTCTGCGATGGGCGGTGATCGCCGCCCTTACGCTGCTGTGTGTGGCGTGTGTGCCGACCACTGCCCCCTTATCGACCGCGATCCCTACGCAACAATTGATCCCGGCGTTGCCGTCGGCGACTCTGACTCGCATCCCCCCGACGGCGACGGCTGAACCGCGTCCCTTGTCGGCGGCGGAATTATCCCGGTTGGCCTTAGCGACCACTGTCGCCCCCGACCCGTTTCTACCGCTGATTCAGGCGGATTTAGCGCAACGGTTTTCGTTAGAAGGCATTACCCCGTTGATCGTCGCTACGGAAGCGGTGATCTGGCGTAACCAAGATCTCGAATGTCGCAACGCCACGCCGGAAAGCGGGGTGCAGTTGGACGGATCACGCTTGACGGTGATCGCGGGTGAGCGGGTATATACCTATCATGTCGATCTGGCTGTGGGACAACCGCTGTTATGTGGTCAAAGTGATCTGTATGACACCCGTCCGGAACTGTTTTTAAGTATCGATCCGGTCGCGAACGAATTGGTACAGGTCGCACAAACCCGATTAGCCAACGATCTGGATTTACCACAAGCGCGGATTCAATTGATCAGCGCCCGCCCGATGATCTGGGATGATGCAAGTTTGGGGTGTCCGCTAGAAGGTGAATTTTACGCGCTGTTGCCCGTTCAAGGGTATCGGTTTGTGTTTTCGGTGGGGTCGGCGCTGTATGTGTTTCACTCAAATGAGGATCGTTTGATCCTATGTGAGGACGGCGCAACCAAAACCCCGACTCCGACGATCACCCGTACCCCTACTGCCACACGCACCCCAACCTTGACTCGGACTCCAACGATCACAGCGACACGCACCGCGAGTCGCACGCGCACGATCGCACCGACCGTAACCCCTTAATTAAGGTCTCAAGAGTAAACGGCGGTAAACTGGCAAAAATCGTTATACTCAATGTAAGGCGATCAGCAAGATCGCCTTCTTTGCCATTCTAAATCTTAAGAAGTAGCTAACGATGCCACGAGTTTCAATCCTCATGCCAACCTATCGCCACGCCGCGTTTATCGGGCGCGCATTAGAAAGCCTTTGCGCGCAAACTTATCTCGATTGGGAATTGGTGATCGTTGATGATGCGTCACCGGATCACACCGCGTCGGTGATCGCACCGTTTTTGAGCGATGCCCGCATCCATTATCATCGTTTAGCACGGAATCAAGGCACCGGCGCGGCGTTGAATCACGCAACGGCCTTAGCGCAAGGGGATTACATCGCTTATTTGCCGTCAGATGACCTGTATTATCCCGATCATCTGATGCGTTTGGTCAACTTGTTAGATGAAGACCCGAAAATTTACGCGGCCTATGGCGGGTTGCGTTGGCATTATAGCCACTATAGCGCGACGTTACGCGGGGATGAATGGATCGGACGAGAATATGAAGCTTTGTTTAACCCGCCGCCGGTATCGCCTAAAGCGACGTTGAACAATGGGAATTTGTTTGCACTAGCCCAAGTGATGCACCGCCGGACATATCAAGCGGATGTGATCTGGCTCACCCGATCTGAAATGGTCACCGATCGCTTAGAGGTGGAATTTTGGCGGGGATTGGCGAAATGTGGGGCAAGTTTTGGCTATACGGGCGCGATCACCTGTGAATGGGTGGATCATCAGGATCAACAGCACAAGATCATCGCGGCGGGGAATGGCGGGATCGGGCGCTATCGCAAGTATTATCAGATCCCGCGTGAGGAATGGCTCAACTTTCAACCGTCCTTTGGGCCGGCGATGAATGAGCGCGATCGCTTTGGGCGTTTTGATACGCCGCGAGATCTGCCCGCGCCTGACGGACTCAAGATCTTGATCGTTGGATCTACCGGATTTAACGCAGATCGTTTGATCGCGTTTGAGGAACGCGGTCATCAACTCTACGGGTTATGGCTACCGCATCCCGAATCTTGGGACACCGCGCATCCTGTACCGTTTGGCAACCTCCAGACGATCCCGTATGAGCGTGGGTGGATCGAACAAGTGCGGGCCATTCAGCCGGATGTGATCTACGCGATGCTCAATTGGCAAGCGATTTGGATGTTACATGACGTTTTGATGGCCGATCTCGGCGTGCCGTTTGTGTTCCACTTTAAAGAGGGGCCGTTTATCTGTCAGGAAAAAGGCACTTGGGGCCATTTGGTGGATCTGTTAACCCGTAGCGACGGACAGATCTTGATCAACGAGGAAATGCGCGAATGGTTTGAGATCGCCTTAGGGCAGCCGCTGAAAAATCCGCTGATCTTGGATGGGGATTTGCCTAAAATCGATTGGTTTACCGACGATTGGAGTCCCAAGTTATCCGATCAAGACGGCGAAATTCACACCGTATGCGCCGGCCGTCAGATCGGGATCGATCCGCGGGCATTGGCTGAAGCCAAGATCCACCTGCATTTTTACGGTGTGCATTTTCATCAAGTTGCGCCGAATATCGTGCGCGAGGGCCTCGAATCGGGCTATATGCACTTGCATCCGGCGGTTTTGCCCAAAGATTGGACGCGAGAACTCTCACAATATGACGCGGCCTGGTTTCATGTGTTTGATAGTGATAACCGTGGCGATCTGCGGCGCGCTCACTGGGATGATCTGAATATGCCCGCCCGCTTAAGTGGCTATACCGCGGCCGGCTTGCCGTGGATTCTCAAAGATTGTCGGCATTCGCGCACAGGAGTCGGGAGTGCCGCGATGCGTGGGGACTTCGGCGTGTTCTTTCGGGATGCGTATGATCTGGCTGATCAGCTACGGGATCGTTCTCGCTTACGGGAATTGACCCAAAACGCACGGGCGACCCGTCTTGAATATGCCTTTGATACCCATAGCGATCGCTTGTTGACCTATTTCCGCGGGGTGATGCGATGATCTCGGTGTTGATGCCGACCTATGGACACGCCGCGATGATCGCCCGTGCGATCGATAGTCTGTGCGGACAAACCTATAGCGATTGGGAGTTGATCATCATTGATGATGCATCCCCGGATCACACAGGTGACGTGGTACGCCGCTTTACCGATGATCCGCGCATCCACTATCAGCGCCTTGATCACAATGTGGGGATGGGGGCGGTGTTAAACCTCGCCTTTGATCAAGCGCGTGGAAACTACATCGCCTATTTGCCGTCGGATGATCTGTATTTTCGGGATCACTTGGCCGGGTTGATCGCGGCGCTTATGGCCAATCCAGAGGCGATCTTGGCTTATTCCGGCGTGCGCTACCGTTACAACAAACTCGCGGATCGTCAAGTGGACGGGCATTCGATCCAATTGGTACAAGTGTTACATCGTCGCACGCATCACCGTTGGTTGACCCGTCTTGACTTGGTGAGCGATGATCTCGATCGGCTGTTTTGGGGACAATTGGCCGCCGAGGGCCCGTTTGTCCCGACCGATCAAGTCACCTGTGAATGGGGACATCACCGCGATCAATTGCATCGGGTGATCCGTGAACCAGAAGGCGGGATCAACACCTATCGGAGTCAATTCAAGGTGACACATCCGCTCCGATTTCATTCTAGCGTAGGCAATCGGATCGATGAGATCGCCCATTATCAGCGTTTTCGGGAGCGTCCGCCGATGCCGATCGCCTCGGATGGACTCAAGATCGTGTTGGTGGGTGAATTGGCCTATAACCCAGAGCGGGTGCTGGCTTTAGCGGAACGCGGTCATCAACTTTACGGGTTATGGATGCCGCAACCGCATTGGTATAACACGGTCGGGCCGTTGCCATTCGGCCACGTCACCGATCTGCCGAATATCGACGCATTGCATGACCTTCAACCGGATCTGATCTACGCTCAACTCAATTGGCAAGCCGTCCCGTTTGCTCATGCGGTGTTGAAACGAAAGGGCGCGATTCCGTTGATCTGGCATTTTAAAGAAAGCCCGTTTATCTGCATGGATCGTGGCACATGGAGTCAATTGATCGATCTCTACACCCATTCCGACGGGCAGATCTTGATCAGCCCGGAAATGCGCGCTTGGTTTGCCGAATTTATCGACCTTGATCCGGCACGGGTGCTGGTGATGGATGCAGATCTGCCTAAAATCGATTGGTTTAGCGATCAACGCGCCCCGCGTCATCCGCTAAATGACGGCGCGATCCATACCGTCGTGCCGGGGCGGCCGATCGGGTTGCATTCGCATGTGGTGGAGGCGTTGGCCGCGCAAGGCATTCACGTCCACTTTTATGGCGATTATACGCATGGACAATGGAAAGAGTGGATCGATCGGGTGATGACAGTCGCGCCGGGCTTTTTGCATCTGCATTCGCATGTAGATCAAGGCGATTGGGTACGGGAATTTTCGCAATATGACGCGGGGTGGTTACATTTTTTCCAAAGCACGAATCAAGGGGAATTGCGTCGTGCTAACTGGGATGATCTCAATTATCCGGCACGGATCGCTACGTTAGCGATGGCCGGATTGCCGATGTTGCAACGGGATAACAGCGGACATCTGGTCGCCACACAAAGCTTAGTGCGGGAGTTGGGGATCGGGTTGTTTTTTCGTGATGAAGCAGACTTAGGCGCACAATTGCGCGATCCGTCTTTGATCGATCCGATCCGTGAGCGGGTATGGGCGACTCGGACGCAATTTGCGTTTGATACTCATGCGGATCGATTAATCGGGTTCTTTCGGCAAGTGATTCAAAGAGGTGTGAGATGACGGTGACGATTCGTAAACCCACGGATGCGCCGATCGTGGAATTTACCCTAGAGGGTTCCCCCGATCTGGACGGCATCGCGGATCTACAAGCACAAGTGGAGACTTGGTTAAGCCAATTGGGCCGGTTTGACGCGATCATTGATGTGCGTGGCAGTGAGATCACCTATGGCGAGGTGATCGCCTTGTTTGAAAGTGTGTTTCAGATGAGCGTGTTCACCCACCCGCAAATTCATGCGGTATTTGTGGGGGAAAGCGTGCCACAAGATCACACCAATCAGACACATTTACCCGTGTTCGCCGATAAAAGCGCGGCCTATGCCTATTTTGCCAACCGATCAGGGTAAATTTTGGCAAATAGATCTCTCGATCTATAATCTAATGCAAGGAAGCCACTATATGAGAGGTTGAACCATGCGACTCATGTGCTTAATGCTGGGCGCGTTGATCCTATTGTCTGGGGTCATCTCCGCGCAACCGAAGATCGATGCTGACTGTACGAATCGGGAACTAGACACCGCGGAGACGCTCTTACAAGACGCGCAAGATCTGATCGCCGAGGATGACCTTGAAGGCGCGTTGGATCTGATCGCCGAAGCGCAAGAGTTACTAGAAGATTGTAGCGGTCGCCCGGAAGCGACTCCGACACGCGCACCCACTGATACCCCTGAACCGCGTGCCGAATTTGGAGGCGGGGACTTTGAGATCGCCGATGTCGGGACACAAACCTTTACTTCTGATGACGGTCAATACTCGTTTGAATATCCAGAGTCGTGGTTTGTTGCGGTGGATCTGGGTGAACGGACGTTAGTTGCGAACACGTTAGACGCATCCTTAAACGCCTTAGATAGCCCCCCGTCCCCAGAACGTGGTGATCTGTGGATATACATCGCCCCTGTAGACATGGGGCGCGTGCGTAACTTGAGTTCATTTTTAGAAACCACCATGGCTAACTTGTTCCCAGATAATGAGACCACCGATGCGATCGAATTTGAGATCGAAGGGCCGGACGGCCGCCGCGATATTCGGCGTGTGGCATTTTCGGATGTTGAAGACTTAGACGTGCGGATCATGTTGGTTGAATTGGGGGATGGCTGGTTCGGAGCATTTTACATCTATGCCCGGGACACGGAGATCGACGGGTTTATGCCAGAAATTTTAGTGGTGGCCAGCACCTTTGCCCGTGAATGAGCGATTTATCCGAATTTTATGCGGAGATGTGGCGCGAGTCACGTCCACGCTACCACGAAAACACCCTTGAACTTGACCCCTACCTCGCCGATCGGCACTCCGATCGGCGTAGGGGTATCACCGTGATCATCCGTTTACAAGGGACGTTGGTGGATCGGGTGATGACGGTGATCGAACGATTTGGGGCGCTTGATCCGGCTCAATTTGTCTATCCCCGCGCCCAATTGCATACCACCCTGTTATCGCTCAACACCGCTTCACCGGATTTTGTCCCAGACTCGGCATTATTGAGACGCTATCAAACGTTGCTAACGGACTTTTTCCAAACGATCCCGGCGTTTACGATCGAATATCGTGGGATCATCGGCACGCCGGCCGCGGTGATCTTGTGTGGGTATCCACAAGAAGATCGGTTGAATCAGATCCGCGATGCGTTGCGTGTGGTTCTCACCGCGCAAGGACTCGGTGCGAATTTGGATCAACGGTATCGGATCATCAGCGCCCATAGCACCCTGATGCGTTTTACACAACGCTTGCGTGATCCGGCCGCTATGATTGCCCTGATCGATCATTGGCGCGATCAACCGTTGGGGGTGTTAACCGTTTCAGAGGTGGAATTTGTGATCAATGATTGGTATCTCACCCCGGAGCGGGTGCAAACGTTAGCGCGCTACCCATTGAAGATCTAGATCTTAAGATTTTTTCATCAGAAAGCGATCGGTGACCATGACTGTACGCCGTTATTATGAGGATGCTTATACCCGTATCTTTTCGGCGCAAGTGATCGCGTCCACCCCGGAAGGCGTGATCTTGAATCAAACCTATTTTTATCCGACGGGCGGCGGTCAACCCTACGATCGCGGCTTGATCAATGGGATCGCGGTGACGGATGTGATCACGCGGGAAGACGGCACGGTGCTTCATCAAGTCGAACAACCGATCCCGGTGGGTGAAGCTTATGCGGAGATCGATTGGGCGCGGCGGTTTGATCACATGCAACATCATACGGGTCAGCACCTGCTCACCCAAGCCTTTGTCAGCTTGACGGGCGCGCAAACGGTGGGTTTTCATTTAAGCCCCGAAAGTGTCACGATCGATCTGGATCAGGCGGTGAATGCCGAACAGGTGAACGCCGTTGAGCGGTTAGCGAATCAAATTATTGTGGAAAATCGTCCGGTGATCGCACGGATCATCGCGCCGGATGACCGTGAAGGGGTGCGTTTGCGTAAGATGCCGGAAAAGCTGTATACCGATGGATTGCGCGTGATTGAGATCGCCGATTTTGACCTCACCGCGTGTGGTGGAACGCATGTGGCGCACACGGGAGAGATCGCCTTGATCAAGATCCTCAAAACGGAAAAACGGGGGGATAAAACCCGTGTTGAATTTCGGTGTGGCGGGCGGGCTTTTGAGGATTATCGCGAAAAAGCGGCGATCGTTGGCCTGTTGACGGCGGATCTCACCTGTGGCGTAAGTGAGATTGTCGGTAATGTGGGCAAGTTGCGCGCTGAACTTAAAGCGGCACAATTGACACTTAAAACCGCGACCACCCGCTTGATCGCCTATGAAGCGAATGCGCTTTTAGGTGAGGCCGAAACGCGGACGGGGTATCGGCTGATTCGGGCCGTATTTGAGGATCGCGATCCGTCGGAATTGCGTTTATTGGCGGCGCAGTTGGTCGCTACATCGGGGATAATCGCGTTGATCGGTGCGGCGGGTGATAAAGCGCAAGTGGTTTTTGCGCGGAGTGCCGATCTCACGGTGGATCTTACGCCAATCTTCAAAATGGCGATCGAAACGATCGGCGGGCGTGGGGGTGGGCGGCCGGAGTTGGCTCAAGGCGGCGGTGTCCCGGCCGATGGGGATCAACTGCGTGCGTTAATGGACTTGGCAGCGGCGAAAATGGATTAACGGTGGGCAAGTACCGCACCGATCTTGCATTTTTGCCGTTTGAACAGCACACTTAGCTTTTAACGAGTGACCGATGACATGAGCCAAGAAAGCGATCTCTCGACACCGCGTATCCCATGGCGAACCGCCCTCTTTGCAGCATTCGTCTGTTTAATTCTTGCGTTTGCCTTGATCGTTGGGTTAATGCGCTTGACACAACGTGAACATCTGCCCCAGACGGTCGCGCTACAGATCGATGGTCAAATTGAAACGGTGATCTCCACTGCCTCCACCGTGGGTGATCTGTTGGATGAGCGCGGCATTATCCCACCTCCGAATGCGGTGATCGCGCCGCCCCTCAATAGCGCGCTTAGCGAAGGCATGACGATCGCGGTCGGAATTGAACGCGCCGTTCGGATCACTCGCAACGGCAATTTGACCCTTTTTCGCACAGTTTATGATCGCCCCTTGGACATCTTGGATAGTATGGGGATCTTGTTAGATCCACGCGATGCAGTACAGGTTAATGGCATCAGTGTGCCGGTAAGCGATCTTGCCACTTATCCGCTTCCAGCAACAGAGATCACGATCCGCGAGTCGTTTAGGGTATTTATTGACCAAGAAGGGGTGATCACCTCGCATCAAACGACCGCTTTCACCGTCTCTGAAGCATTAAGCGAGGTCAACATCCCGATTTTTTTGGGAGATACGATCATCCCCGATCCCACTGCCCTATTGACCCCGGATCTTACAATCGTGGTGCGTCGCTCTGTTCCGATCACGATCCGCGCCGATGGGATCGTCACTCAAACACGCACGCAAGCATCCACCGTGAGTTTAGCCCTAGCACAATTAGGGATCACCCTAAACGGGTTGGATTACAGCTTACCTCCAGAGGCGAGTCCGATTCAATCTGACCTAGAAATTCAGGTGGTGCGCGTCACCGAAATCATCGAATCAATCGAAAGTCCAATCGCGTTTGAGACGGTTTATCAGGCGGATGATGCGTTGGAATTGGATCAACGGCAAGTGATCCAAGCTGGCGTTGATGGGATCGAACAATTGAACACACGGATTCGCCTAGAAGACGGCGTAGAGGTGAGCCGAGTCGAAGACGGTGTGACGGTGGTTCGTGCGCCGGTGAATCAGGTGATCGCTTATGGGACAAAGATCGTCATTCGCACGGTCGATACACCGGATGGCCCACGCGAATATTGGCGCGTGTTGCGGATGTATGCGACCAGTTATCACCCGGCCGCTTTGGGGGGTGATAATATCACGGCAACGGGTCGTCGTTTGACGAAAGGGATTGTCGCTATTGATCCGCGGGTGATTCCCTATAATACGGAAGTATACGTGCCGAATTATGGGATCGGGACAGCGGCTGATACGGGTGGGCCGCGCTCTACGCGCTATTGGATCGATTTAGGCTATGATGATGAAAATTGGGTGTCATGGTCACGTTGGATCGATGTGTATGTGCTGACTCCGGTGCCGCCGGAGGTTCAGTATTTGTTGCCTGCGCGTTAGTGAGATCCGTCATGAGCGAAAAAATTGTTAAAAAGGGGTTGACAGGGTAAGAGGTAGGGATTACCATGTTGGTTATGATAAACACACTGACTTTAACAACTGTAAGCGGATAAGAGACCAGTTGAGCC
>JALOOG010000211.1 GCA_025454525.1 Anaerolineae bacterium
TTGTTGGGATTCAACGTGATACAACGCGAAAGATCCTGTAAGGATTGCTCCCATAAGCCTTGTTTGCCGTAGGAACGGCCGCGCGTGGCTAATGCTAAGGTCGAGTCTTCATCAATCGCGAGGATCAGCGACGCATTGATGATCGCACTGGTATAATCCCCCATCTGATAAAAATCTTGTGCCTCAAAATAAAGCTGCTCAACGCTAATGGTACTGGGATCAGAGTCCATGATGACCTCCAAAATAAGAACTCACTCTGTCTTACATAAGATTACGTAATGCGATGAGTATAGCACAAGTTTTAGAAATACACCTTAAGATTTCAAAATCAGGATAGTGGGATTGTTTGACCTGATGTCCATGATGCACCTAGCGGGATTATTTTGGGGAGGCGATCATGTACTACCATCCTAATTTGTAGAGGAGGGCGTTGAATTAAGTAGGTATAGGAAAGTTTCTTGCGTACAACCCTACCTTAGCCCTCCCCTTAGTTGGTTCACAGGGAGACCGTTTTGGGTGGGAAGGTTTGAAAAAAGGCAGAGTCAGGTTAGGAGTCCGAGAACCAAAAGATAAACCTGAAATGATGATACCTATGGCAGAAATGAAAGGGTCAAGCACTTTGCAAAACGGTGGAATTAGGCTTGTTGAGTTTTGGGTTGATTCACCTCTCTTGATCACGTTTTTTTGCATTTAATTCTCCGTCAAACCTGTTTATTCTCGGTTTAGGGGGTGATCTACATTCATAACTATTCAACATCGTAGCGCCTTTCGAGACTATTTGAATTTACAGATACTTGCGTCCATAATCCGCTAGGGTGTACCAGATCGCGATGATCGTCATCACAAGGCTAAATGCCGCAGGTAGGATCAACGGCAATATCAACGCCGTCACCCCACCGCCGATCAACATGAGCGTTATGAGGTTGATCAACAAGACCGCTGTCGCACCCCGATGCTGGATCACCAGTCGAATCGTACCGGTTGGGTCAAATAACCCCTTGCCTTGTTGGGCATCGCGTAATCCGCTGATATGGAGTCCGGTGATCGCCATTAACCCCAATAACACGATCACACCCATTAGCACCGCTCCCGTTATATTCAATTGCGCGTTACTGGTGTCGAATAGGCTAGGATTGCGGATGACACTGATGATCATGGAGGTGATCATGAAGAGCGGCACTAACATCACCGCTCCAAGGATCACCGACTTCACCATTTGATAACGCGCCGGGAGACGGCGCAAAATCGGCACGATCAAGATCGATACGAACAACGAAATGAGGATCACCGGAAATCCGATCGATCCGTTGTCCCCTTGATCCGTGCGTGTGAGTCCGACACTGAGCATAGACGGGATCATTAACCAGATCGGTAGGGTGTACATCACCCCTGCCAAGAGAAAACGCAGTCCATCAACCGCCGCCTGTTGCCAATGCAAATGAGGCAAACCAGACTCACCCGCTTTAAACGAGCGGGCGATCGCCATGCCATAACCGATCAACAAGAGTTGTCCGATCACAGGCAAGAGTTGCAACAGAGTCAGCATCAAAATGCGCCCAAACCAACCTTCACCTTGAAGCGCGTACCGGAGAGTCATCATCGGGATCTTGGCGATCATAAAGGCATTCCTTCCTGAACCGGGGCGTTTAAGGTGACGGGTTTATGCGATAATGGGAATCGTTGTTTGATCTGTTGGACAAATGCACTGATCCCATCCTCATCTCGGATCAATGCCCCCAACGCGGCCGCCTTTTGACGCATCTCCGCGTGGGTTACGGCCGTTGTGATCGCCTGTGCCAACCGATCGGCGGTCAATTGTTTACGCGGGATCGGCATAGTCCCAACCCCTAGCGCCCGCACGCGCTCACCCCAAAACGCTTGATCGCCCATAAACGGCACAATAATTGAAGGCAAACCAGCACGTAATCCGGCGGCCGTCGTGCCAGCTCCGCCATGATGTACCACCGCCGCCATCCGTGGAAAGAGCCAACTATGCGGCAACGACCCGATCAAATGCACGGTCTCTGGGACATCTGTCGGTCGCAACCCACCCCATCCCGCCGCCAAGACTCCGCGTTGACCCGAACGCGCTAAGGCCGCTAGAGCCAGTTCTCCCGCCTCTTGTGGATTGCGACTCCCCATACTGCCAAAGCCAATGTAGACGGGGGGCGCGCCTTGATTGAGAAATTCAACCAAATCACCAGGCGGACTCCACCCTTCCGGCTCATCGAGAAACCAATACCCCGTCACTTGATGATGATCGGGCCAATCGTTCGGACGTGGCAAGACATGACGGCTGTAACCGTAGAGCATCAACGTTTGGGTGCGCTCCAATTCAGTAAACGGCCCCCAAAACGATCCTTTGGGTAAATGGAGTAATTTACGCAATTCGGTACTTACCGCTTTAGAGTTTTGCCAAAACAGTTGATGTGTGATCTGATACGACCAACGATTAAATACCCCGCCTAACGCTAACTTAGGGACTAATGGAGTCGGAAACAGACGAGTCGGGGTAAATGGGAATACATACGCCCGTACCATAGGGATACGGTAATGCGTGGCTAGTCCATGAATCCCCAGTACCGACATCCCCGCCACGATCAGATCGCTTTCGCGTAAGAGATCCGGCAATAGGCGGGTTGCGTCGGCCGCATGGCGTTTCATCTCGCTTTGCATCTTTTTGAGGATCGCGATAAAGTTGCCACTTTCAAGCACAGTGCGCCATTCCTCGCTCTGGGTGATCGCCTCAATGCTCAATCCGGTGGAGGCAAATGCTAATCCGGCTTCGGTCGCTAAACTCGCGAAGTTCTCGCTTGCCAATAAGCGCACGCGATAGCCTGCCGCCAATAACCCCTTGCCAAGCGCGACATACGGTTGTACATCCCCGCGTGACCCGGAAGCGACAATTGTGATCTGTGTCATGTTTCACCTCTAATTCCATCCATTATCAAATCGGTTAAGGTATCTGGTAGGCTTTCCCACCGCGTTTGTAGCAATTCATCGCCGATCAGTTTTTGCACCATCAGCCCTAAAATCAGGCTAGAGAGGGTGCGAACCATCAATCCGGTGTCAATCGGTTTGATGAGTCCTTGTGCGATCCAAGTTTGAAACCATTTTTCCGCGATGATCAAAGTTGGGCCGATGATCTGTTGTGCATATAACGCCCGTAGTTCCTCATTCACCATGATCTCCGAGATCACCACACGAAACAGATCAAGATAATCACTGTGTAGGCTCATCAATGGGGTAGCGACAAACGCCCGGATAAAGCCGCGCACATCATCGGGTTGCAATTCGGCGAAAGTTGTGAGGGCTTGTCTGGAATCGCGCATCCGTTCAAAAATGGCGAATAGCAAGGCCGTTTTGTTCTCGAAGTAGTTATAAATGGTGCCGGCTGCAATGCCAGCATCACTAGCCACATCTTTAATCGTGGCCGCATGAAACCCTTTCGTTGCAAACACACGGGCGGCCGCATCCAAGATCTGATTTTTTCGAGCGGTAATCAATTGCTGCTGAATCGGGTCGGTCATGATCTCTATCTCCATGTGATGAAGTTGCTTATCCACGAATCACATGATCTTAACGGGTTAACGTCAGTCGTGCAGGATCTCGATCACCGCCTTTCATCTGGTTTTGAACGGCCATTCAACAAAATGAACGACCATTCATTTCCATGATAGGACAAAAAAATGATTTGTCAAGCGGTTTCGGTGATCTTTGTCTGGTAAAAGTGTGAGCATTGACGCAAGGACTTGACGCTATAATAAGGACAAAATTCAAGGGGAGTTTGTGATGATGCGTTTGATCATAATTTTACTGATATTGGTTTTAGTGGGGTGTCAGGCACAACCGACTCCTACCCCCTTACCCGACGGCGTGCGAGATATTCAACCCCCGCGGGCGATTGCGGATTTAACCCTCGTGAATCAAGACGGAGATGAGGTGCATCCTGCGGATTTTGCGGGTCAACCGACATTGATCGCCTTCGGTTACACCCATTGTCCGGATGTCTGCCCAATCACTTTAGCTCATATGAAGATGGTCAAGACGATGTTAGGTGAAGACGGGGAATCGGTGCGCTTGGTGTTTGTGAGTGTGGACGGAAAACGCGATACCCCGCAACGCTTGTTAGAGTATCTTGCGTATTTCAACGCGGGCATTACCGGAATCACCGGGGATCATGACACCATTACCGCGTTGATCAGCGCCTTTGAAGGGGGTTTTACCCTGAACGATGCGGGCGGCACTCGCGAAAACTACACGGTGGATCACACCGCTTTGATGTTCTTATTGGATGCGAATGGGCAATGGCGGCGCAGTTACAATTATGGACTTGATCCGCAAGTGATCGTAGACGATCTACAGGCGTTTTTGGGATAAGCTGATCCGAATTTTACCTGAAGTGAGTAACCTCAGAAAATTACCCCACCCATAGAGACGGAACAGCCGATCTTACGCGAGGTCAATAAGGTTTGTGATCGCGTTATCACTTGTGCTGACTATTTTCCAGTTGGTGTAATCGTTGGCAATGGATCGCTCAACGTCACTTGATATTTCTGCTAATCCGCCTTTGTGCTGATACTAGGATCTTGACGCTATTCACCCTCAAATCCATGATTCTTGAACTTCAAAGTGCGGCTGTTCTCGTTGATCGTGCGAATCATCGCCTCATCAAATCCTGATAGACGTTCCGCGCTAATTTCAAGGGTGATTTGAACATCCGTACCTGTCAGGCTGGTAAGGCGTTGGATAATCTCTTCCACAATGATTACTGTTTCTTTATTGATGCGTTGTGGATCGAGTGAGACTGTCCCATGATAGCGGGTCGTCAACTTTGGCCTAGCGGGTGTAGACGGTGTGGCATTTGGCGTTCCAAAACGTTCAGAAGACGGCATCGAGGGTAGTTGTGTGGTTTGCTGCCTTTGGTTGTTGAGCTGCGCTTGGGCGATTTCTGGGCGTACCAATACCGAATTGTCATTAAAATGCGGGTTTGATAGAGGTTGACGGAAAACGAGACCTTTATAGACTCCATCTAAACCGACCATGGTCGCATAACCAAAGGGCGCATCAGCACGGGCAACCCCTTCTTCTATGGCCTTCAATAGCACCTCCTCATTGTAAAGGCGGGGTAGATAACAATAACGGGTGAGATATTCCCAAAGTTGCTTAAGCCCTAAATGCGGCTCGTCATGCCACAGATAACGGTCAAGTTCTATGCGTAAATTGTCCGGCGACCACCGTGGGATGAGCATTTCGCTTTGACGGAGTTTGCGAGCGGCACGCTCATAGAAACTATCCTGCCCTGGGATGCGATGTGCTTCATATTCAATCGGCCCGGTTGGATTAGATTGCACTGGGACAATCAACCAGCTATAGGTTTCCTGCAAACGAATGAGCAGTGTTTCATCTGTACGTTTACAATTGGCATCCACCTGTTTACGCTGTTGTGTATTTAGATTGAGGGGTTCAGCTTCCTCTTTAATGGATTTCCAAGCCAAGTATTCCCGTAGGGCCTGTTCCCATGCCTCGGTGTTGTTGGCATCTGGGGCAATAAACACCAGCATATTCCGATACAAACGTGGTGAGTTCCCCCGATTTTGGAGGATTTCTTGCGCGACTCGCTGTGCTTCCGAGACAACACTTCCTTTTCTGTGGCTATAGTTTGGATCAAGCACAACGACTCGCGTGCGCCCTTCATCCGCCACATCACCGGAATTTTGTGGGGCAATATGAGCGGCGGAAAAATCTTCTCGGCGGTATTTGACCCCGCGCAAACGGGTGATTGCTTCTTGATAAACCAAATCGGGGTTGATAGTTTGCGCCCGATCTTGCGCGATGCGATTCACCGTGGGGCGGGTATCATACCAATAGCGGCTGCCATCGGTATAGAGATAGGTCAACTGATTGCTGATGCGGCGGAGCGCATCATTAAACACGGCCAATTGTTCACCCGGTTGCACAGTTGCGAGGCGGATACGGACTTCTTCTACGCCACGCACCAATTGTTCTGTTACTGAAGGTGCGCTCCCCATAAAAATAGCACGCGCTACCCGACGACTAGCCGTATATTGACCTAGTGTTGGAATGCTCTTGTCTTGCTGATAAGGCTTTGAGTCTTCACCATCAACATCAGCATCGACAATCGCAGACCAGTTCTCCGGTAAATAGCGTAAGATCTCGTTACGGACATTGGCCGACCACAACGGGATTGAACCCGGCATAATCAAGAGCGATTGATCGTTATCCTGCCACAGCTGATGAATCACCGTCGCCATAAAACGCAAGACACCGCGTGTACGTTGGAAACGATCGAGCGTTGACCAATCCTCATACAATCGCGCAAATAGTTCGGGGTGAATCGGATACGCCTCTTTCATACGGCGTAGGTAATCGCCTTCAGCCACGCCGGCCGGAAATTCCCCGCTGTTGCTTGCATACATATCACGGAAAGCGGATAGCACTGCATCACGAGCAGCATATTCTAATTCGGATGAGAAGAGGCGACGGCGCACGATCTCGAAGCTCTCAGTGGCCGTCACCGGCTTCCATACCGATTCAATCCGTCCGACCGTCTTGGCTAACATCTCCAGGGAGGCTTTACCACCTTCACCACCGATTTCAATGTCGCTTTCCGGCAAAGACACCAACAACAACGAATGACTAGAACGTTTGACCGCTTCAGTCAGTGCCTGCACAAAGGTCATCACCGCATCGAAAGTACCTGCGGGCAACCGATCCGGAACCCCATAGAGATTGCGAGCAAAGCCAACGAACTCATCGATGATCAGCAGCACGGGCCCAAATTTCTCGAAGAGTTCGAGCAGGGTATCGGAACTGGGACTTACCCCGACCTGATCCGCGTTCTTGACCAACTGATAGCCCTCAAGGCCCCCAATCTGATAGGCGATGTCCCCCCAAAGGGTGTTGGTGGTCGCATCGTGATAGCGGCGCGGTTCGGTGGCACTAAACGCCGTACCGACAATCACGGCTCTGCGTGCTTCGATACGATCGTCAATGTTCCCAACCCGTTTGACGATATTTTCACCGCCGGGAATCTCGCTGAAGCCGATTTGCTCCCCTGACAGATGATAAAGCGCCAACATACTATGAGTCTTACCACCCCCAAAGTTTGTTTGAAGTTGGACGACGGGATCGCCCCCTTGACCTGTTAGGCGCTTCACGCCATTCACCAAGAGGTCAAGCAACCCTTCGGTGAGGTAGGTGCGGCGGAAAAATTCTTTGGGATCGCCATATTCAGGAGACGCTTTGCCTTGTACCACTTGAGCAAGATCGGCAGCAAATTCGGCCTGTATATAACGTCCACTGGCCACATCCGGATGAGGTTTGACCACAAAACGCCATGAGCGTAGACCGGGAGTCGTGGTGGTCGTTTCGTCAAGCGCACTGGTCTTTTTGTTCATTTGTTTTTGTTCGGCCTCAAAACGCAAGCGTAAGAGTTCTTGAGCGACCTCGCGTGCGATCTGTGCTTGCTTGGGTGCGCCCACCGCTTCTAGCAGTCGGGTTGCGGTGTCGGCAATGCGATACGCTTCATCATTGGCGAAAGGCTTTTGATGCGCCCAATCGTTGCGGGCCTCTTGCAACTCCCCAACATAAGAGCGCTCCGCTTTACCAAGCCGCACTTTGAACACCTCGTTCCATTGCCGTATCATCAAATTCAGCCAACCCTGAACATCCAATTTTGCCAAGGCGGTCGCTTCATCGGGTAGGTGGGGTGCGGCATAAGCGCTGCTGTTTAGGGTGAGTTCGATCTCTTGGAGGTAGCGTGTGCCTTTGTAGAATTGTTTGTACTCACGGAGGATGAATGGCCCCAAACCTTCTTTGAGCGCGTCCATCACCTCGCTAACACGATCACGGTTGCTTTTTGCCATTTTCATTATCCTGAATTTCTTCGCGTAATTGATTGATTGCTATTTTAAGAACGGGCAGATCTTGTGGGATGATCTGCCACACAACCGAGGGTTTGATCCTAAAATAAGGATGTACTCGCTTATCGTGAAAGCGTTGAATTTCCCGCAAATTCCTCGGCATATTTCATTTCCTGTAGAACCTAAGGCCACACTACGCCTCTCATAACAAAGTCGATTGCTGGGTTCTCTGGGTGGACTCGGCATTTTCGCGCAATCGGGCCGTTTCCTCACCAATGCCTCCCCAACTGATCACCAAGGCATTATAATCCCGCGCATGATCCGTCCACCCTTTACGCTCACAAATATTATACAGGCGATAAGCGAGATTCCGCGCTTCCGCCACCAGCCCAGGTGACATCTTGATCATCAGCATCGCGCAACCCGTTTCACCGTGATGCTTCAACCGTTCGATCAGGTGATGCGTCCCTTCCCACACAGTAGCACGCTGATCCTGTTGCGGATCCCATGCGCCGGGATCGTACTCTTTCCAATGCAATAACCTCACCTTACCGCGTCCAGAGTCCACCAATCGAGACGCTTCCACGCCGGCCACACTGGTATTTTTCGCCCGTGCCAACACATCCGCCAGACCAAACTCCCCTTCATTAAAAGCGAATTGCTCAAACCATGCGACCGCAAAGCGGGTGTCCGCGTCAATCTCACCGTCTTGTTCCGCCAGATACGCATCCAATTCCTGATTAATCAGCCCCAACGCGGTACGCACACTCATCGGCGAACCATTGGCTTCTAACACTTGACGATAACGACTGTAGATCGCTATGCCGGGGCCGATGCTGGCCTGTGCTAGATCCACCGGGGCGATATTGCCGGATTGCAGCTCTTTTAGCGCAGCGGGAAGCTCACGCCGCAGCGAATCGATAAACGCACGGCGACTCGCGCTAGGGGCATCTTCTGGACGCGGCCGGCACACGAG
>JALOOG010000019.1 GCA_025454525.1 Anaerolineae bacterium
GTTAAGGGATATGAGAACAGATGTTTTGATCTTTATAGCATGGAAAGGGGAAAAAATCGTAACAAATGTGACGAGTTTGGGGGTTGACTTTTTGAGAGAAGTAAGTATCAGGAAAGTTTCCGTATTACTGATCTCCCTTAAGGCGTATCAGATAGATGGATGGATGTTTTGAGCTTGTTGGATCGCCCTCTAACCACGTTGCCACCCTCTTGGACATCTTGTAAACGGGAGTGGTGAATCTCACGGATATACAAAATCAATCAAAGTGCTTGCATTGTCCAAAAATCCGTGTTATCTTGTTGTTTAGTGCTTTAACAACTCAATACCCAATCTTATCCAGAGCGACTGAGGGAACGGTCCAGTGATGTCGCGGCAACCCCCTATAATTGGGAAGGTGCCACTTCCGTCGGAATTTTATTCCGATAGATAAGAAACTTGTGTTGAAGCTTTTAATCAACACAAGCATTCGGAGGCTTCTGTGAATGTTACATCTTATTCACACGAAGCCTTTTTTATTCTTATCCCCGTCACACCCTCTTGCTCACGACCGAAGTTTAAAACAGGAGAGATGATCAATGGTCGCGCAGCATGTAGACGAACGCATTTCTATTTCTAACTCTAACTCTAACTCTAACGGCAATAGCACTCGTGCCGTACATGGAGGGACACGCCGAGAGAAAGCGTATCATGCGCTGAATACACCGATTGTACAAACCGCTACGTATACCTTTACCAACACTCAAGACCTAATCGATTACATGGAGTCGAAAACTTGGGGAGACGGTGAAGAGCGTGAAGAATATGGCCGTTATGGGAATCCTACCGTCGCTTCAGTTGAGCGTAAATTAGCCGCGTTGGACGGTGGCGAAGATGCCGTTTTATTTGCTTCCGGGATGTCCGCGGTTACCTCGATCTTGTTGGCGGTATTGCCTAGCGGATCGCACATCGTAATGACCCATGATTGTTATCGTCGCACACGCCAATTCTGTCAGACCTTTCTCAAACGTTTTGGGATTGAAACATCGGTTGTTCCATGTGGTGATTATGAGGCATTAGAGGCCGCGATCATCCCCAAAAAGACTCGGTTTATCATCTCCGAAAGCCCAACTAATCCCTATTTACGGATTGCCGATGTCGCCCGTATTGCCGAATTAGGGCATCAACACAAAGTCCTCACCTTGATCGATAGCACTTTTGCCACACCCATCAACCAACGTCCGTTAGAGTGGGGGATTGATTTTGTCGTCCATAGTGCCACCAAGTACCTGTCAGGTCATAATGACCTTTTGGCCGGGGTGGTGGTCGGGCGCGCCGATCGAATCCATGCTTTACGCGATGCCCGTGGTGTGTTAGGCGGTGTGGTCGATCCCCAAAATGCCTTTTTATTAGAACGCGGCATCAAAACTTTAGGGGTGCGCGTCCGTCAACAAAACACCAATGCCCAAGCGATCGCCGAATATCTAGAGGCGCATCCTAAAATTGAGCGCGTCTGGTATCCCGGTTTAGCCTCGCATCCCGAACATCATATCGCTAACGCACAAATGAGCGGATTCGGAGGCGTGATCAGTTTTGAGGTTGCAGGTGATCTCATGACGACCGGAAAATTTATCGACGCGATGCAGATCCCTTATATTGCGCCGAGCCTCGGTGGAGTCGAAAGCTTGATCGAACAACCGGCCTTGATGAGCTACTACGAAAAAACCACCGAAGAGCGCTTGGCATTAGGTATCAAAGACAATTTAGTGCGTTTTGCTGTCGGTATTGAGGACACGGTAGATCTCTTAGAGGATCTTGAACAGGCCTTAGACGCGATCTAAGGGCGACCCCGCACATAACCGATGATTTTAGAGTGTAGTTGATCTGTGCCGTCTAGGTAACCGGGTAAACCGTAGGTGGTAGTGAGGTCATACAATGTCACAAACAGCGGGTAATCGCGTTCGGTAATCGGTTCAGTGATCAGCACCTCAAATTCATCACAAAAAATCTTGCCGGGTTGCCAAAGTGTGTATTTACTCAATCCCGGCAAAGATTCTTTACGTCCAACAATCGGTTCATTCGGTTGAATCCGATCGAGATCGGCTGAACCGACGATATGAAACGCAAAGGCATACGGTACGGGGATCGGGCCCGTGCCTTGCGGTGCTTGCCAACACAATTTGACTGTGAGCCGATCCCCTTGTGCGATTGTGTCCTGACTCACACTGTATCCGATAAACCGCGCCACACCAAAATTGATCACCTCATGTTGAAGATCATCTGGTGGGTTATCCATCAGGATGGGTGGGCCAAAGGCCGGCCATAAGACTAAAGGCACAAAGATAAGCGCGAGTCCGATATAAACGCTGGGTGTGATCGCCTGTATAAGTCGACTCAGAGGGAGTTTTATCAACCCACCGACAATCAAAAAGGTGAGTGCGCCTGCATACGGAAGATACAACCGTCCCGTGATGAGATCGGACATTTGCATCCATCGGATCAAGGCCACAAGTCCCAAAATTAGCAACACGATTGCCAAGATCAACCGAATATCTAAGCGTAATCGCGCACGGATCAACCCGATCAGCGCCAATATCGCGATTCCACTCGGTATGAGATATGCCCATGCCCCCGGCCGCACCTCACCCCAACCAAAATTGACCCAGAGCGTTTGTGCGATCACATCAAACCGCCCGATTGCCGCGGTGATCGTTTGTAATTCCTGAAAGCCCCAATCCATAAGCTGATGCGGATTAGTCCCCAAGGGATCGTCAAATAACACCCATCCGCGCATATACCACCATCCCGCGATCAACGCCGCTGGAACGATCAATGCGATCCCAGAAACGATCATTTGTCGTAAGTGGAGGCGATACAATCCGCCCAGTAAAATCGCAAGGCAAGGGATCGCCCAAACGATGATCCCACTGGTTTTAGACAACGCCGCTAATCCCATCATCATCCCTGTGAAGATCAAGAGTCGCCGATTTTCAGGAGTCCTCCAAAGCTGAAATGAGGCAGCAAGAGTCACCATAGAAAACGCGATCACCGCGGCATCATTGGTCAAGATCGCGTAAGTCTGTAAGATTGACGGCGTGAATCCCCATAGCGTAGCGCCCAACGTCGCCCACATCCGATCATGCCATAATGCGAGTCCCCCCCAATACACACTGATCAATCCGATCAACCCGAACACCCATGAGATGGGACGAATTGCGAGTAATGTATGGGATAAACGTGCTTGATCGGGATGTAACGCGCTGATGGCTGGATTCATCACTGCGTAATTGCGATTATCGCGGCTGGTGGGATCGGCGGGAGTGCCGATCCACGGATTCAAATTGACCTGTAACGGATTTAATCCATCTACTGAGTACGGCAAGCTATACAATGCGGCGATCAAGTAATATAGTGGGGCCTGTGAGACTTGTTGACGGATGGCCGTAGACTCAAAATCGATCGGTGGATAGGGTAGTTGGCCAGTTTGTCGCAATTTTAGCACATAGGCGAAGTGTTCGATCTCATCCGGGCCTTCAAAGGGTGGTAGGGCGGCACTATAAATCTGGGTAGTGATCACAAACAACACTGCGATCACCACCATTGGCCAATGCAAAGTCATCTTATGCAAATAGTGATTCATTTTCGGGGGTTAAAATCCGGCTTAACTGCTCAATACTTGCCTCGGCCGCATAAAGACGATTCGGATAATGCGCGGTAATATTCTCTAGATCGTTGTTGTGGTAATCAATGATCACTTCTGGGTCTTTTAAGACATGCCCTGTTAAGATGCCTACCACCACCTCATCTTGGCGGATCACCCCTTGATCGACCAATTTTCGCACACCGGCCAATGAACAAGCGGAGGCCGGTTCACATCCGACCCCTGTCGCATCAATTAGCGCTTTTGCATCCATAATTTCTTGATCGCTAACTTGCTCGACCACACCGTCGGTTGCATGTAATGCCCGTACCGCTTTAGGGTAATTGACCGGATTCCCGATCTTGATCGCGGTCGCGATCGTGTTAGCTTTCATCGGTTCAAGCCGATCAAGTCCGCGTTGATAGGCCTGATATAAGGGTGATGCCCCTTCCGCTTGGATGATGGCCAAACGTGGTAAGCGATCGATCAAACCCAGTGTATGAAGTTCAACCAAACCTTTTCCGAAGGCGGAGCTATTGCCAAGGTTGCCACCGGGGACGACGATCCAATCGGGGACTTGCCAACGCAATTGTTGGATTGCCTCAAACATGATCGATTTTTGTCCCTCTAATCGGAACGGGTTCACAGAATTGAGGACGTAAATTCCTAATTTATTAGAGACTTCACGCACCAATTCAAGATTTTTATCAAAATCGGCATCGATTCGGATGGCTGTTGCGCCATACGCGATGGCTTGTGCCAATTTGCCCGCGGCGATCTGGGTGTTCTGAAAAAATACCACCCCTTCTAATCCGGCAAATGCGGCATAGGCTGCTAATGAGGCCGACGTATTCCCAGTAGATGCACAGGCAACGCGCTTCATCCCTAACACACGCGCTTGGGTGACACCGCCCGTCATGCCACGATCCTTAAATGATCCGGTTGGATTTTCGCCTTCGTGTTTGAAGTATAAGCGATCAACGCCAGCCCATTGAGCCAATTTTGGCAAACGATACAGGTTGGTATTGCCTTCTGGACGGGTGACGATCAACGCCTCATCAACATCGGGGTAGATCAATTCCTTGTAACGCCACACCCCGCTAAAATACGGTGAGTCCAAGCTCCCTAAACGCTGATCAAATGTCTCACGGGTGATCCGTCCACGCATATGATCAAGATCATGCACCAGATCTAATAAACCACCGCAATCTGTGCAAGTGTAGATCACTTCAGTAATCGGGTATTGCCGCGCGCAATCCATACATTGTAGTATGCTCATAGCATTTCCTTTTCGCTTTCGTTGAGGTTCGGTATCGCGCACAATTGACCACTAAGGATAGCATTTTCAATGCCAATTACCAGAGCAGAAGCCTTCGCCCCGGCCAGTATGGGCAATGTCGGAATCGGGTTTGACATTCTCGGACTCGCTTATCAAGAGCCGGGAGATCGGGTGATCGCCGAATACTGGGATCAACCCGGAATACAGATCGCTAAAATTGAAGGAGATGGTGGACGTTTACCGCTTACAGCGTCCCAAAATACCGCGGGAGTCGCCGCTCAAAGTGTGTTAAGTCGGGTGGGTGCGGACTGTGGCATCAGCTTGACGATTTACAAGGGACTCTCGCTTGAAAGCGGCATGGGGAGCAGTGCTGCCAGCGCCGTAGCTGCTGCTATGGCCGTGAATGCCTTGTTAGGATCACCTCTAACCAAGCGAGATCTTTTGCCCGCCTGTTTAGATGGAGAAGCGTTGGTCAGTGGCCGTCACGCTGATAATGTCGCACCGTGTTTATTAGGTGGGATCGTCTTGGTGACAGGTGTAGACGCGGATCATATTCTCACCTTGCCTTACCCCGCACAACTCCGTCTCGCTTTGGTGACACCAGAAGTTGCTGTCCCTACTGCCCAAGCGCGGGCCGTTTTACCACCGACCATCCCTTTAAAAGCGATGGTTTCACAGACGATGCACGTAGCGCGTATGATCGATGCGTTATATCGCGGGGATCTAGAGGCGATCGCCATGGCGATGGAATCCGATCAAGTGATTGAACCCGCTCGCGCTCATCTGATGCCGTATCTTCAGGAAGTGCGTAGCGCTGCTAAGGCGGCCGGCGCATTAGGCGTGGTGATCAGCGGAGCGGGCCCGACCCTATGCGCTGTATGTGATTCGGATACTAGTGCTGAACGTGTTGCGTTTGTCATGGGATCGGTCTATCAGGCTGCGGGTATGGGAGCGACTGTGCGTGCTACACAGATCTGCGATCAAGGTGCGCGTGTGATCTAATCAAAAACCGCAGAAATTGGATTCTGCGGTTTTTGGCTGACTTGGTGATTATAAACTAGTCGATGATCTGCTTGCCGACAAACAACCCTAGCAGCAAAGCACCGAAGAACAATACCAAGAACAGGACGAACAAGAATTGCGCGATCGAAGCAGCAGCCCCCGCAACCCCCGTGAAGCCGAATGCACCAGCAATCAACGCGATCACGAAGAAGATCAAGGCCCAACGTAACATGGTTTACAATCCCTTCAGTTCTTAAGACGAATGTGAAAGTGTGCGCGTATAAAGCGGATCATGTGATCCGCTCCATCTTAAGGAATGTCGCTTAGATCGTCGGACGACGGCCCAAGATCAACGACACCACAAACAACACCAAAAACAGGAAGAACAAGACTTGCGCGATTGATGCAGCGCCACCCGCGATTCCGGTGAACCCAAACACAGCGGCGATGATCGCAACAATGAAAAAGACGGCCGCCCAGTACAACATGATGAGATGCTCCTTAGATGTGTCATTACACTTGTTATCATGAACTGTCATCAGAATAGCCCCCTAACCTTGACCAGAACTGAGTTTAAATTTAATTTTTGATGAAATAAAGTTGGTGAATTGATGAATTGGTGAATTGATGAATTGGTGAATTGGTGAATTGGTGAATTGGTGAATTGATGAATTGGTGAATTGGTGAATTGATGAATTGATGAATTGATGAAAACGAAGGTGAGAAGCGGATCCAACGTTTGTGTTTGACCGCAAATATACATCCATAAAAATCACCCCTCACCTAAATATGGCGGTAGTGGCAGCGGCAAAGGGTAAAAATTTATTTGGCGACAGCGGCAGCGTGGTTAGGCGGATCGTAAGATTATGTCTCAAAGTCGAAAAGCGACCCTAAAACAAGCTAACAAAAGCTGAAACCGCCCCTTCATTCGATCCTCCTTATAGGCGATGTTCGCCGTATTGAGTAGATTATAGCACAAATGAGCGAAAAAATCGTAACAAATGTTACGTCTTTTCACCGATGTCTTTTGCTAAAGACTTGAGAGCGCTTATTGTCTAGTGGTGAGGGGTCGGTTATACTCAGATGTATTCCTTTTTACACCGAGAAAAGAGTATTTTTATGACGGAATTTTTAAATTATATCAATGGCGCGTGGGTACAAGCGAAATCGGGCAAGACTTTTGCCTCTAAAAACCCGGCCACAGGTGAAATTGTGGCCGAAGTCCCTTTGAGCGGACGTGAAGATATTGAGGCCGCGGTAGAAGCCGCTAAAAATGCTTACAAAGCATGGCGTTTAACCCCCGCTCCCCGTCGTGGTGAGATCTTGTTCCGCGTGGCCGAACTGCTCAAAGAACACAAAGAAGACATCGCCCGCCTCATGACGCAAGAGATGGGCAAGATCTTGATCGAAACCCGCGGCGATGTACAAGAAGCGATCGACATGGCCTATTACATGGGCGGGGAAGGTCGACGCTTATTAGGTTATACCGCTCCGGTCGAAATGCCCAATAAATTCGGTATGGCGATCCGCGACTCGGTTGGTGTGGTCGGTTTGATCACCCCATGGAATTTTCCGGTCGCAGTTCCCAGTTGGAAAATGTTACCCGCTTTGATCGCTGGAAACTGTGTGGTGTTCAAACCCAGTGAGGACACACCTGCGGTAGCGGCTGCTTTTGTCAAAGTGTTTGAGTTAGCCGGTTTACCCGCCGGTGTGTTGAACTTGGTTTTAGGCGCAGGGGAAACCGGAGATGCCTTAGTAAGTCATCCCCATGTCCGTATTATTTCGTTTACCGGATCCACCGATACCGGACTCAAGATTTATACCAAGGCCGCCTCACTTGGTAAAAAAGTCACCTTAGAGATGGGCGGTAAAAACGCGATCATCGTGATGGATGACGCAAATTTAGACCTAGCCGCTGATGCGATCACTTGGAGCGCGTTCGGCACGACTGGGCAACGTTGTACTGCAACCAGTCGGTTGATCGTTCATAAAGCGATTAAACCGCGCTTGATTGAACGCCTTGTCGAAAAAGCAAAAACCTTACGCTTAGGCAATGGGCTTGAGGAGCAAGTCAACATGGGTCCTTTGGTGAACCAAAAGGCCTTAGATAAAGTGGCGAGTTATCTCCAAGTGGCGCGGGCCGAAGGCGCGCAAGTCTTGGCAGGCGGGAGTCGTTACGATGAATTGCCAAATGGTTATTTCTTCCAACCGACGCTTTTGGATGGGATCAAAGCGGGGATGCGTGTAGAGCAGGAGGAGATTTTTGGCCCCGTCTTATCGATCGTTGAAATTGGATCATTGGACGAAGCGATCGAAGTCAACAACAATACCGCCTATGGCTTATCCAGCAGCATTTTTACCGAAAACGTCAATGCCGCTTTCCAAGCGATTCGCGATATTACGACGGGTATCGTTTACATCAATCACGGTACGACTGGGGCGGAAATTCAATTTCCTTTCGGTGGCACTCGCGGCACTGGGAACGGAATGCGTGAGGCCGGACAAGTAGGTCTTGATTCATTCACCGAATGGAAATCAGTCTATGTTGATTTTAGCGGCCGTTTACAGCGCGCCCAAATCGACACGGAACGCATTTTGGGTGAGGGTTAGTATTTCTCATCCTAATCATCGAAATTTCTTGTGAATTATGGTACAATGTCTACGATGACACACTCACTAACATGGGAAGATTCATTTGAAATTGTGCTGACTTTAGAAGCCCACTATGGCGAGGTCGATCTCGACAGTGTGGGGCTACATCAGTTACAAACATGGATCTTGGCATTGCCAGATTTTATTGACGACCCTTTACTGGTAAATGATGGTATACTCAACGACATTTTGCGAGAGTGGTATGAAGAAAGGTTTAATTTATGGCGTTGACGACGCAAAAAGAACTTGATTTGCGGCAAATTCATGACACCGAATTTCCGCTTCCGGATGAGATCCAAGGCACCTTGGCGGTGACTAGTCTTAGCCGGATCTACAATTGGAGTCGCCGTTCTTCCATGTGGCCGCTGTTGTTCGGTTTAGCGTGCTGTGCGATTGAGATGATCGGGATGGCTTCTTCACGCTTCGATTTTTCACGTTTTGGTATGGAAGTGATGCGTGCGAGTCCGCGTCAATCGGACTTGATCATCGTGTCTGGCACGGTGACAAAAAAGATGGTGGTGCCGATCGTCCGGATTTACAATCAAATGCCCGAACCCAAATATATCTTAGCGATGGGCGCTTGTGCCAGTGGTGGCGGCCCGTTCAAAGAAGGTTATAACGTGGTTTCTGGGATCGATAAATACCTTCCAGTGGATGTTTATGTCCCCGGTTGCCCGCCGACTCCTCAATCTTTATTGTATGGTTTAATCGCGCTCCAAAAGAAAATTGACGGACAATCGATCGCCAATGCCGACGATGTGCCGTGGTATGGTGCCGGCCCCTCTGAACCCACTCCAATCCCGATCTTGGGGCCAGACATCATTGATCCGCGTCAAATGGATATTATTCGTCGTCAAGCGGAATATGCCGCACAAGGGAAACCGTATGGCGTGCGTGAATTGCCCCCGCCTATGGAGATCAAGAAAAAAGTTTCAGCCAAAGCGGCCGCTTTAGCCGCAGCTACCGTCGCTGCCGCCCCCGAACCTTTGGATGAAAATCGCTTAAAACGACGCATGGAAGCGTTAGAACGCCGCCGTGCTTTTGCTACCAAAAACCCGGAGGTTTAGGACAAGATGGTGGATCAAATCGCTCCCGAACAAACCCACACGATCGATGAAGCGATCGCGGTTCTCAAACAACGTTTCCCCAACGTGGTCAGCGACGACAGCCGTCCCGGTTATCAAGGGGTGGTGATCGAAAAAAATCGCTTGGTGGAAGTGGCGACTTATATCCGTGATCAACTCGGTTTTGATTATTTATCTAGTGCGACCGCCGTGGATTATCACGGACTTGAAGGCAGCACCGATCATTTAGAAATGGTCTATCACAGCTACCGTATTTCGGGTGGGAGCGCGTTAGTATTCAAAGCGCAAACCGAACGGGAACAGGCTGAAATCCCTTCCTTGATTGATGTCTGGCCCGGTGCAGATTTCCAAGAGCGTGAAGCATGGGATCTTTATGGGATTCGTTTTCCCGGTCATCCCAACTTGCGCCGCATTTTGCTGTGGGAAGGCTTTGGCGGTCATCCCATGCGGAAAGATTGGAAAGAACCTTACTACGAACAAGAACACAAACCCTTTGAGAGCCGTTGGCCCGCAGGGTATGTGTTTCGCGCAGAGGAGAAAAACGCCTATGGTCATAACGTCCAATATCCGGCCGATTTTGACCTTTCGCGCTTAAAAGACACGTCTGATGAAGATGTCTATAACAGCATGGGGTTAGGTGTCGATGTACAGTCCCTTGGGGGTGATGACATCAGCACCGATCGGTTAGTTGTGAACATGGGGCCACATCATCCCAGTACACACGGCGTTTTCCGTATGGTGATGACGCTCAACGGTGAGACGATTGATCAACTTGAACCTGTGATGGGTTACTTGCATCGCAACCATGAGCAGATCGGTGAACGCAACACCTATATCCAGAACATCCCCTTTACCGATCGCTTGGATTACTTGTCAAGCATGGGGAACAATCATGGTTATGTCTTGACGATTGAGCAGTTGTTAGCCAAAGGCGCACGTTATCAACCGCCGACCTATCGCGCTGAAGTGATCCGGGTGTTAATGGTTGAGTTGCAACGGATTGTCAGCCACTTATGGTCAGTGGGTTTCTTGTTAAACGATCTGGGCGCGTTTTTCACGCCGATGTTGTATGCCAACAATGAACGCGAAAAGATCCTTGACTTCTTTGAAGCGACGGCTGGTAGCCGCTTGATGTGCAATTACATGCGCTTCGGGGGAGTCTTCAAAGATGTACCGGAACGAATCTACGGCGTAGCCAATTACGTCAATGATCGTGTGCGCGATGTGGATACGATGGAATTTTTGACCGCCATGATCAACGAACGTCTACCGCGCTTTTTGGATGAATACGAACACTACCTGTTAGATAATGAGATCATCAAGACTCGTTGTATCGGGGTAGGGGTTATTCCGGCGGATATGGCGATCGCCTATAGTTGTGCTGGCCCGTTGTTACGTGCCAGTGGTGTCCCGTATGATGTGCGTCGTGCTGAACCCTATAGTATTTATCCCGAATTGGATTTTGACATCCCGACGGGTGAAAATGGTGACATTTACGATCGTATGGTGGTGCGTCTAAAAGAGATGCGCGAAAGTCTACGGATTTTGCGTCAAATTTTACCGCGCCTTGAGTCGACCAAAGGCGAATCGATCTACGCGGGACGTAGAGATTACAATGTGCGTGCGCCCTTAGGGGAATCATACGCACGGGTTGAAAATTCTAAGGGTGAGTTGGGTTTTTATGTGGTGTCGGCGGGAGATCCCAAAGGGACGCAAAATCCATGGCGCTATCATATCCGCGCCCCCAGTTTTATCAATTTAACCGCCTTAGGCCCGATGAGCAAAGGGCATAAAGTGGCGGATGTGGTGACGATCTTAGGAAGTATCGATATTGTGTTGGGTGAGACGGATCGTTAGGAGCAACGATGTACGGACGTGGGATTTTAAAAGGCTTAGGTGTTACCATCAAGCACTTCATCGATACCTATATTGATGATTTGCGCTATGGGTTGAATAAGTATAGCAAGTTTGAGGATAACTTTACCCAACGGCAAAGCCATGAAGCGCGGGGCGCGTTCACCATCCAATACCCCGATGAAAAGATGGCCATGCCCGAACGTTTCCGTTTTACCCCGTTTTTGGTGGTCAACGATGACGATCATCCGGATGCGCCGGGTCAAGATTGGTGTACCAGTTGCGGGATTTGTGCGAAAGTTTGTCCGCCACAATGTATCTGGATTGTGCGTGGTCAAGATCCAGTGACGAAACGCCCGATTCCCGAACCAGAAGCGTTCTATATTGACATCGACATCTGCATGAACTGTGGTTTTTGCGCGGAGTTTTGCCCATTCGACGCGATCAAAATGGATCACGATTACGAAATGGCGAGTTATGATCGCACTACGACGCATATTCACGATAAGAATCGCCTACAAAAGCCGTTTACCTACTGGCGCAGCATCGCCCCACAAATCACTGTTGAAGAGGCCGAGGCCCGCGGTGGTTGGGAGCATGTTGATGTGATCAAGGCGAAGGAAAAAGCGGCTAAAGAAGCGGCCAAGAAGGCGGCCGCGGCTGAACCTGCGAAACCAGCTACTGCGGATGTGATCCCGACGGGTGAACAAGCCGCGCAAGGTGAATCGTTGAAAACCGATACCGTAGACTCGGCTGCTAATGTCGCCGCGCTCAATCGGGCTGAAGCCAGCACACCCGATACGCCAGCCAGTGATCCGGATGCTGAAAAGGCGGCCCGCTTAGCGAAACGTGAGGCGGCGTTAGCCCGTAAACATGCCAAAAAAGAAGGCGGCGAAAGCTAGTCGCTTTTCTCACAATGCCCAGTTATCCAAGACCCGTCACCAAGCACGGGTCTTTTTATCAATTAAAGATGATCCGCATGGATGAAACCACACGTAATGCGATGCGTGCTATCATGCACAGCTATCTTGAACGGGGAGATGAGACGGGTTGGTTCGAGGCGGTCTATGCTAACGCACAAGGCGATCCAACTCGTATTTCATGGGCAGATTTAAAGCCGAATCCGTTGATGATCGAATGGTTGGATCAAAAATCCGATCATCAAGGGCGCGTCTTAAAAATCGGTTGTGGTTTAGGGGATGATGCCGAAATCCTCGCACAATATGGTTATGAAGTCGTTGCGTTTGACATCGCACCCACCGCGATCGCTTGGTGTCATCAACGTTTTCCCGATTCACAAGTGGTCTATCAAGTCGCCGATCTCTTAAATCCGCCTAGTGAATGGTTGGCTTCATTTGATCTGGTGATTGAGATCTACACCTTACAAGTTTTAACCCCTGCTTTGAAGTCGCAAGCGTTGCAAAATGTGGCCAAGTTCATCAAACCTTTGGGGGAATTATGGGTGATTTGTCGGGGGCGTGATCAAGCGGATGATCCCGGAAAAATGCCGTATCCACTCACCAAAGAGGAATTAAACACTTTCGTCGCATTGGGGTTAACTGAAACCCGCTTTGATGATCTTGATGATCACGGGACGCGCCGTTTTCGCGTGGCTTACCATGCACCTTGAATCGATCTTAGCGTTTTTAGGCGTTTCACAGACTGAACCTGATCTACGGTTATTAGATCGCTTGATCGCCGCCTATGCGCGAAAAATTCCTTGGGAAAGCGCCTCGCGGATCGTGCGAAAAGCACAAGTTGCACGCTTAGAAGATCGTCCACGGTGGCCGGATGAATTTTGGCAACAAGCATTTCAATTTGGGACGGGTGGGACGTGTTTCGAGAGTAACTATGCCTTTTGGCATGTGCTAGACGCGCTGGGGTATCAAGGGTATTTGACGATCAATGATATGGGCGCACAAGTGGGGTGTCATACTGCGATCATCGTTCAATTTGAGGATCACAAGCGCTTGGTGGATGTGGGTATTCCGATCTATGCTTCATTGCCTGTGGATCATGAAACTGAAACCAGCACCCAAAACCCATTACAAACCTATACCGTGCAACCTCTCGTTAACGATCATTATTTGATCAAACGCGCTCCTCATCCTAATCCGATCATCTATACCCTGATCGATCGTCCCATTGAACATGCAGCTTATCGGGCTGCAACTATCGCCGATTATGATCAATACGGCTTGTTTTTAGACAAGGTGATCCTCACTAAAGTGATCCATGAACGCATCTGGCGTTTTAGCAGCCTTGAGCCGGATCATTTGCAGATGTTTGATCGGGGTGAACGGATCAACATCAGCATTGACGGGTCGTTAGGCACGGTGATTAGCAATCGATTCACCATTTCCTCATCGATCCTCATGCAAGCGCTGGCACTGGTGGTTTAATTTACCCAAAGAATTTGTTACACTTCGCTCAACATTTTGAAGATACCCATCTTCTTTAATAGCTGATATGGAGACATGATGATAGCCTCACAAGTCATGGCGGCGCTTAGCACCGTTATTGAACCGGAATTACATCGGGATATTGTTTCACTGAATATGGTGCGCGATCTCACCATTCAAGGGGACACAGCGCGGTTTACGATCGTCTTGACCACACCGGCTTGTCCGCTTAAAAATGTATTTTTGGAACGCTGTAACGCCGCGGTGATTGGCAAAGTGCCGGGCATCCAAAAGTTAGAGATTCAATGGGACGCGCAAGTCCCCACCGATCGTCGAGTATCGGGCCGTTTGAATGTCGCGATGAAAAACATCATCGCTGTGTCGAGTGGCAAGGGTGGGGTAGGTAAAAGCACGGTCGCTTCTAACTTAGCCGTGGCATTAGCTGAAGCGGGTGCAAGCGTCGGATTGATCGATGCGGACATTTTGAACCCTAATATCCCGCAAATGATGGGGTTAGGTGCTGGCCGTCCTAAAGTCGTCAATAACAAAATGATCCCGATCCAAGCGCATGGGGTCAAATTGATGAGTACAGGGTTTCTCACTGAACCCGACAAACCGATGATTATGCGTGGGCCGATGTTACATGGCGCGATCCGGCAATTTTTCACCGATGTTGAATGGGGACAAATTGATTACATGATCGTTGATTTACCGCCCGGGACCGGCGATGCACCGTTGTCTTTAGCGCAATCGTTCCCATTGGCTGGCGCGATTATCGTCACCCAACCGCAAGAAGTCGCGGTCGCGGATGCCCTCCGTAGTATGGCGATGTTTGAACAACTCAATGTCCCGATCATCGGCGTGATCGAAAACATGGCCGGCGATTTCTTTGGGACGGGCGGCGGTGAAAAACTCGCTCAACAACGCAACGTTAATTTCTTGGGACGTGTGCCGTTAAATGCTGAAGTGCGTAAGGGGGGGGATTATGGCCGCCCGATCATCGCGCACATGCCAGAAACTGACGCGGGTCGGGCTTTCCAAGGCATCGCGCAAAATGTGGCAGCGCGTATCAGTGTGTTGATCATGCAAAGCCCAGATTTTATCCCCCTCAATATCATCGGTTAAGCTTGCAGGGACGATCACTGGGTGAGGATCGTCCCACTTCTTCAACTCGCGAGACGGCTCATCAGCTTAAATAGATCAAAGGTGAGATCAGGAGCCGTGATATATACTAGCGGGGCCAGCGATAAATCGCAGATCTCGGCCCATCGCAAATTATTCAGCGCGAACCATCCACCGGGGATCATATATTCTTGTTGCTCAAAACGCCCATCATAACGGCGAACGGATTGATTTTGCAGGTGACGGCGATATAGACAGATATGATGCTTTTGATAAAATTTAAAGGAGGTCGGCGATGCTAGATCGATCACGGCATGGGCCAGATGACGTGTTTGCTCTAATCTAAAGAGTGTTTCGGCGAGGGGATGAAACTGTAAAATAGTGTGGTGAACGTGATCCGACAGTTGAACCTTGAACGGGCTGATAAAACGAGCATAGGCATTTGACCCGATGATCAGGTGGAGTGCGGTTAAATCCGCCGCGATCGCTGTTTCGCGATCTTGAAGCAGATAATACACTTGTCCAAGCGCGGTATAGGTTTCTGGATGATAAGGTTCAAAGTGTAATGCCTGTAGATAAGCGTGTTTAGCACCAGAAAGATCACCTTTCTTTTGGCGATCGGCGGCAAGTTGATGTAAACGCATCACCGGCCCTTGATCAAACGAGTCAATGGGAGTAAGGCACGCCTGTTCCACGGCATGGATCAATTGGATGTCCATTTTCTGCAAAATCCTGTACAACTAAGGGAAGTTTTGTAACATTAATTCAGATTAACACAATCGGGACAATTTCACCATGCCATTTAAGCTTGATCATGTGATCATTTCGGTAGCTGATTTACCACAAGCCATTGACGTTTACCGAGAGGTGGGTTTTACAGTTCTGCCTGGCGGGGTTCATGCCAACGGCGCGACTCAAAATGCCTTGATCTGTTTCCAAGATGGAAGTTATCTCGAACTGCTTGCGCCAACGGATCAAGCGGTGAATGGAGAAGCGGAGGGGATCGATTTCAGCAAATTGACGGTACGGGGTGAAGGATTCATGGGCTATGCGTTGATCACGGATGATCTAGAAAATGAGGTTGATCAGATTCGTCAAAGGGGTATCCTGATCGAATCCCCCGTAATAGGTGGGCGGACTCGGCCGGACGGGAGTGAAATCCGTTGGAAAACGGCATTTATGGGGAAGAGTTTTTCGCCTTTTTTTATCCAAGACTTGACAGATCGTACCTTACGAGTCCCCGATCATGCACGTATTCATCCCAACGGGGTCTTGGGCATTCAAGGATTGTATTTTAGCGTGGTTGATATGCCCCGTTTTGAGCAGATCTACCGTGCGTTTGCCGATCGGGAAGATTTTGAGCGCGATGAGGATTATTTCTTGATAGGCGGCCTTTACTGTTGGTTTGAGAACTATTCCCAACAATTGTTAGAGCGTGTCTTACAACAACCAAGTTTCCTATCACCCAACCCGTTTGAGCAGGCCTTTGAAGAAAGTTTTCATAGCTTTTTAGAGGACTCACAATCCGAAAAGCGGTTGTTAGAAGAACAAGAGATGATGGTCGCAGAATTTGATCAGGTCTATCAACAATATCAAGAATGTGGTGATGATAATGGTAGTGTGATGACCGAGATCTTGTTGTGGGGCGCTGCGGGGGTCAACGAAACTGAATTACAACCTTCTAAGAACGTAAAGATCTCAATTTGCGGGGGATTAGGGGATTAAATGTTAGAGTGGTTGATCATTGGTGGTGGGATTCATGGGACGCATCTCTCATTGGTCTTAACCCAACGTATGAAAGTGCCAGCCGATCGAATACGGGTGTTAGATCCTTATCCATTGCCGTTAACCCGTTGGCATCAGGTCACGCACAACACGGGAATGCGCTATTTACGTTCGCCTTTGGTGCATCATCTTCATCACGATCAAGGCGCGTTAGGGGTATTTGCGCGAATCCATCAACATCAACCTTATACAGAGTTCATACCGACTTATAGCCGCCCGTCGCTAGAATTGTTTAACCGTCATAGCCAACACTTGATCGAAAAATATCGTTTGATTGACCTGCGGATCCCCGGACGCGCTTCAGGGTTACAGGCTTTATCAGAGGGTTGGCGGGTCGAAACCGAAAATGGGGGGATTGAGTCGAAACGGGTGTTATTAGCGATTAGCCTCTCTGAACAACCGCATATCCCAACATGGGCGCAACCATTTCCGCATATCCAACACATCTTTGATCCCAATTTTCAACGCGAAGCTGTCCTTCCTAATGAGCGGATCGCGATCATCGGTGGGGGAATCACGGCCGCTCAAACAGCGCTCACCCTAGCACAAGCCTCTCATCACAGCGTCACTTTGATCACGCGCCATTCATCGCGGATCTTTGATTTTGACAGTGATCCATGTTGGATGAATGCGCTTTGTTTAGGTGATTTTCATCAGATCCCTGATTACATCCAACGGCGCAAGATCATTCGATCGGTACGTCATCGCGGATCGATGCCCTATGATGTCGCCCATGATTTACAACAAGCGATCCATGAAGGGCGCGTTCGACGGGTAGAAGGGGAGATCGGCGATCAAATCGATCAATATGATCGAGTCTTGTTAGCGACCGGTTGGGAGCAGACCCGCCCTGGTGGAGTGTGGTTGGATCAAGCGATTGAAGCCTATGGATTACCGATCGCCCCTTGTGGTTTCCCGATCGTGGCGCGTGATTTATGCTGGCAAACGGGTTTATATGTGACTGGGGCCTTAGCCGAATTAGAGATCGGGCCCGCTGCGCGCAATATCATCGGCGCGCGCATGGCGGGCGAACGCTTACGATCGGCTTAAGTTCCAAATTGACGATCACCCGCATCACCAAGACCGGGGACAATAAAGCCTACCTCGTTTAGATGACTATCGACGGTAGCGACATGGATCGGGACATCTGGATGCGCCTCACTTAGCCGTTTGACCCCCTCTGGTGCGGCGATCAAGCCCATATATTTGATCCGCTTGACTCCCCAGCGTTTGAGAATGTCGATCGTTGCAGTCGCTGATCCTCCGGTGGCTAACATCGGATCTAAGACTAAGCACATCTCAATCGTCGGTGCCGAAGGCAATTTATTGTAATACTCCACCGGACGTAGGGTTTTTTCATCGCGATACAAGCCGATGTGCCAAACTTGTGTATTCGGTAACAACTCTAACACGCCTTCAACCATGCCTAATCCTGCCCGTAGGATCGGGACGATGCCAATCTCTGGTGCTTTAAAACCAGAGGTTTCAGCGAGTGGCGTTTGCACGGTATAAGGGGTAAGCGGGATGTCTTGGGTGGCCTCATAACAGAGGAGTAAGGCTAATTCGCGCACCAAGCCGCGAAAATCGCGATGACCCGTTTCTATCGATCGTAACATGGTGAGTTTATGTTTGACCAAAGGGTGTTGAGACACAAATAACTTTGACATGAAAATTCCTTAGGGTGAGTGGCAAGGACAAGTTGATTGTATTTAGCACAATTGCGCTTGTCAAAGCCCGCGGGTAGGTTATACTGAAAGTAGAACACCTATTCAAAAGGACAAAGCCCATGACCGATGAAAATCGGTTAATCAGCAGTAATAAGCGTCAAAATGAACGCGAAAACATCGCGTTGCGTCCCCAACGGTTGAGTGACATCACGGGACAAGACAAAGTACGCGAAAATTTACAGATCATGTTAGACGCGGCCCGCAACCGTAAAGAACCGATCAGCCATATCCTATTTTATGGCCCGCCAGGGTTGGGTAAGACCTCACTTGCCTTTGTGATCGCGAATGAAATGGGGGCGAATATCCGTATCACTGCCGGCCCATCGATCGAACGTGCTGGTGATTTAGCCGCGATCTTAACCCATCTCAAGCAAGGGGACATCCTGTTTATTGATGAGATCCATCGCTTGGGACGCGCTGTTGAAGAAATTTTATATCCCGCAATGGAAGATTTCGCATTAGACATTGTGATCGGCAAAGGGCCGGCGGCAAAAAATGTTCGCCTCAACTTACCGCGTTTTACCGTGATCGGTGCGACTACCCGCTTATCCCTGTTAGCTGGGCCACTCCGGGATCGCTTTGGAGCGCGCTTTCGCTTAGATTTTTACGATCAAAAGGCCATGGCGCAAATTATCACCCGTGCGGCCGGACTTTTGAAGATCGGGATCGAACCAGAAGGCACACTTGAGATCGCCCGGCGCGCCCGTGGGACTCCCCGTATCGCGATTCGCCTTTTGGAGCGCGTGCGCGATTATGCTCAAACCCGCGCTGATGGGGTGATCACGGGTGAGGTTGCGATCAAGGCGTTGGATTTGTTAGATATTGACCCCTTAGGCTTGGATGATGTGGATCGGCGTATTTTACGCACGATCATCGAAAAATTTAACGGAGGCCCGGTCGGACTTAGCACCATCGGCGCATCTATCAGCGAGGATAGCGCAACGATCATGGATGTCTATGAACCGTTTTTACTTCAGTTGGGCTTTTTGGCCCGTACCAATCGTGGTCGGATTGTGACCCGTCATGCTTATACCCATCTGGGTATTCCGATCCCTGATACGCCGCCCCAAGATGAAGAAATCAGCGATCAACCCCCTTTGTTTTAAGAGGTAGATTTAATGACCAAAGTGACCTCCATTGAACTTAAAATTTCCCAAGAGCTGCTTGATCGTGCTTTTCAGCTTTCAGGTCAATTGAATACAACCCCCGAAAATGTCTTGATCGCATGGTTAGAGCGCGGCGCGTTGATCGAAGAGATCCCGAATATCCCCGCTTCACAGGAACATTTAACACTCTATACTATTGGCCATAGCAACCTATCGCTTGAAGATTTTATCGCTTCACTACACGCACATCAGATTCACACGCTGATCGATGTCCGGAGTGTGCCGTCTAGCCAATACAACCCACACTTTAACCGGAACAACTTAGAGGGATCGCTCAAAGAAAACGGCTTTGAATATCGTTTTGCCGGGGAGTACCTAGGCGGACGACCCGATGATCCCAACCTCTACAAAGGCAGCCATGTCCCAGATAAAGGGACAAAGCGCGAAGACTTCTTAGAACTGGTACAGTATGAAGAAGTCATGAAAAGCGAGAAATACCTTGCTGGATTACGGGGCTTGCTACAAATTATCCGCAATGCCGCGAAATATGATCAGCAGGTTGCGATTATGTGTAGCGAAGGCAACCCCTTAGACTGTCATCGACATCATTTGATCGCCCGCTCATTAATAGATCCAAAAGTAAAAGTTGTCAACACAGAAGTTCAGGTTTATCATATCTTGCGCGATCGAAAATTAGAAAAAGTTGAGGGTAACGGGTTTGATGAATCGCCTTCGCAACCCTCACTTTTATAGAAATGCGGGATCATGGATCTATTTACGATTGGTTTTACTCAAAAAACCGCTGAACAGTTCTTTGGTTTGTTACAACAGCATCAAGTCACCGTCTTGGTGGATACCCGTCTAAAGCCTGATTCACAATTGAGCGGTTTTGCCAAAGGGCGCGATCTGCCTTATTTTTTGCATCGTTTAATCGGATGCGATTACCGTGCGATGCCGCAAATGGCCCCCACCGACGGTCTACTCAAACAATATCGCCAAGACTCACAATGGGATCTCTATGAGCTGGCGTTTAATGCGCTGTTACAGGAACGACAGTTGATCACACACCTTGATCGTGCTTGGTGGGGGAGTCAGCGTGCGTGTCTGCTGTGTAGTGAACATGAACCCGATCACTGTCATCGCCGCTTGGTGGCCGATTATCTCGCGTCACACTGGGCTGATCTCACGATTCATCATCTGATGTAAGGGTGCGCTGATGTGGACTGAAATTTTGATCCTTGATGTCACCCAGATGAACCCAACCGATCAGCGCGTCTGTGTGGCTGGAGTCGATAAACATTGGAAATACATCCGTTTAGATCTCCCTGCCCCCGGCATTACGCGAAGCACCCTCCATCAATTGACTCATGACGGGGCATCGATCTTAATCCGTCCACAAGCGGTTATTACCGTATCTGTCACCCCCAAGAAAAAACTCACTGCCCCTCACCTTGAAGATCACGATTGGTACATTGAACGCGGGATCAAGTCGTATCGTTTAGCGACCCACGAGAAATTTTATAATGCGTTAAATCAGCTCACGTTTCCGACGGTAGAATCGATTTTTAAGGTCAAATTTCCCCGTAATCGCAATGTCCCTAAGGGGAATGGCGCTTGTTCTTTGGGGGTGATCAAACCTGTATCCGTGCAATCAGTAGAGTTCAAATTTTTGGAACTTTACCAAAAACAAGGATACAAAATCTCGTTTACCGATGGTCAAGGTGAGCGCTATCAAGACATCACGATCACCGACTTGTCCTTACAAACCTATGTTAAAGCGCAACACGCTAACGGCAAGCCGTTTGATCAAATTGCCTTAGCGTTACAGCAAATTTTTTCAACCACGCCGATCTGGTTATGTCTGGGACTGACGCGTGAATATCAAGGTCATCATTGGTTGCAAGTCAGCGGGATCTATACAGAACCAGATTACCTTGAAGGCCGCTGTTTTGCTGATTATGATCATCCCACGATAGAGCAACCCTAGGAATGAGATCCCTTGAAACTCAGTGACTTTGATTATGATTTACCCGAACAGTTCATCGCGCAAGCGCCGATTGAGCCGCGTGATGCGTCTAAATTAATGGTGTTACACCGCGACTCGCAACAGCTTGAGCATCGGATTTTTCGAGACATTAGCGATTATTTACGCCCCGGCGATGTCTTGGTGATGAATACGACCCGCGTGATCCCGGCGCGACTCCCAGCAACCAAAAGCACGGGCGGCGCAGCGGAGATCCTCTTGTTACGGATGCTTACTCCCACCCGTTGGCGTGCCTTGATCGGTGGGCGCAATATCCCGATCGGCGCAACCCTCACTTTAGCCAATGGTGTGATCGCCACGGTGATCGCGGATCTGGGAGAAGCAGAACGCGAGATCGAATTTGATCAAGTGCTTACGGGAGAATTGCTTGACCAGATCGGCAAGATCCCGTTACCGCCGTATATTCAGATCGCGGAAATTGACCCGGAACGCTATCAAACTGTCTATAACCGTGAAGCCGGGTCGGCCGCTGCACCTACCGCCGGACTGCACTTTACACCGGAACTCCTCTTAAAATTGCGCGATCAAGGCGTGTTATTTGCCTATTGCGTGCTACATATCGGGCTTGATACCTTTGCACCCGTCAAAGTGGATGAGATCGAACAGCACAAGATCCACAGTGAACGTGCGATCCTCACGGCCGAAAATGCCAAGATCATCAATGACGCAAAATTGGCCGGTGGGCGGATCATCGCGATCGGCACGACCAGTACACGCACCCTTGAAACGGCCGGTATCCTGAGTGCGGGGGGTGATCCGAGTCATCCGCACGAAAATCAAGATGTGTGTGCGTGGCGACCCGTGATCGCCTTTGAGCGTGATACCAATCTGTTTATCTACCCCGGTTACAAATGGCGTACTGTGGATGCGATGATCACCAATTTTCATCTGCCAAAATCGACCTTGATGATGATGATCAGCAGTTTCGCCGGTCGTGAATTTGTCATGCGTGCTTATGAGACGGCTAAACAAGAGGCTTATCGCTTCTTCTCATTCGGAGATGCGATGTTAATCCTCTGACAACCTGGCCGCAAAACCAGACGGATAACGGGTTTCCCATTCTTCACGCAAAATCCCATAACCAAGCCCGTCGTAGTATTGACCGTCCACGATCCGCGCCTTGCGGAAACAGGCTTCTTCTCGATAGCCGACTTTTTCTGCAAGGCGGATCATGCCACGATTGCCTGACCATGTTCGCAAGTCTAAACGCACGATCTGGGGCAGGGTATGGAACAAATACTCACTCCATAATCCCAACGCCTCATAACCGCGCCCTTTGCCCCATTCTGCTGGATCATGGATCACGATTCCGACCGCTAACCAAGCCGTCTCTTCGCTGATCCAATACCAGGACATGGTGCCGAGAAAGCGATCACTCGCTTGATCCGCGATTACTAAACGCAAGCGGGGAGTCGGAAAATCAGACTCCGGTATTCGACGGCGCAAATTGTGGATAATCCCTTGAACCCCTTCTGAGGTGGGACGTGCGTAATAGGGGCCGTCTAACTGATGCCATTGGTGATGCGGTTGCATCCATTCGGCATAAACCTCCAGATCCGCTAAAATCCAATCGCGGAGTTTGGTTGTCTTACCCATGAGTTCAATCATATTACCTCTTTTAAAAAAGTCTGATCGGACAATTAACAACCCCGTATTTTAAGATCCCCGTTTCCAGTGGCGGCAAAGAGGAAAAAATTTATTCAGCGACCGCGGCAAGGTAATCTTTAGGGCTACCTGATACACCTCAAAAACTCTGAGTCGCGCTGTTTATTCCATTTCATCGGGGACTCCCAAAGATGATCGTTGTCGTATTGTGTGATCATAGCACAGATGAGCGGAAAAATCGTAACAAATGTCCATTTTTTAGCGCTTATCTAAATTTGTGGTGATTGGTGTAGTGCCTCATTGAGTGGGTACGGCTTACTGCTTTGAACCAATCAGTAGCTATTACACCCACAAGCTTAGCCACTCCCTGTGTAAAAGTGTGCTTGACAGATCTCAAAAAGCGAGTATATTTTTAAATGTCAGCGGGAAACAACATCTGCCCGCTGTCTTTTTGTCCGTTATCTAGAGCGAGTTCACATGAACACCGACGATAGTCGAAATTCAACCGAACGTAAGCCGCCCCTAGCTGGCGGTGGTAACGCTCTCCGGTCAATTCCCCTGTAAAACGCTTCTAAGCGCGGGGAATAGGACCCGCGTTATCACCGGCTCTGCGTGGCAGCGTAGAGCAATAATCCTAAAACTAGTGGCACTTCCGTTCACAACAACTTCACACATCTAATTTTTTGACCTGCTGTCGTAGCGTTTGGTCACGCTGGCGACGTGTTGTGACGAAAGGAAGACCTTCATGTACAACGATTTGCTGTTGGATCGTCTGGTTGCTGTCCCGAACGATGATGAAGAAACCCGTATCCAAGAATTGATCACCGAGATCGAAGAATTGGATAGCCTGCTGAGTCCAGAAGCGCAAAACTTGATTCGCGATCTGCGTCCTGTCACCGTTTCGGATGATGTCTATGATGACATTGATGAACATGCGACTTTCGGTGAAAAAATGTCCGATCGGTTGTCGAATTTCGCGGGGAGTTGGAAATTTATCCTCGGTTTTGTATTTTTTATGGCGGTCTGGATGGGCCTCAATGTCTATCTTGGTGCAGAAGCGTTTGATCCATTTCCGTTTATCCTGTTGAATCTGACCCTTAGCACGTTGGCGGCGTTACAAGCTCCCGTGATCCTGATGTCACAAAATCGGCAAGGAAACAAAGATCGTGCGGTCGCCCAAAACGACTATCAGGTGAATTTGAAGAACGAATTGGAAATTGTGGATCTGCATCGCAAGATGGACACGCTGTATCAAACGATCGAAATGCAAAATCGTTTGATGAATGCCCTTGTCACGGCACGGCGACAAGAACTCACCGCGACGGTGAAGGCGATGGCGGCGCGCAAAGAAGACCTCATCTGACTTACGGCAGGGCGATCGTTGTTTATTTTCACCGTTGACGATCGCTTCTCTAATCATTATAATGCTTCACACTTTCCCCGCCTTGCGCGGGGTCTTTTATGAGTATCCCATGCCAATTTTCCCCGCAAGCTAGGTTTTATGTGAAAGACCGCGCAGCAGTGGAAATAAGCGAAGATTGGAGACAGCATGTACGCAGTAATCCGTAGTGGCGGCCGTCAATACCGCGTCGCCCAAGGCGATCTCGTGGATGTGGAACGCCTACCACATGAAGTAGACCAACAAATTCAAATCACAGAGGTCTTGTTGATCGGCAATGGCGAGACGACCGTGATCGGTCAACCCATGGTTGAAGGGGTGTCGGTTACGGCCACGGTGATTGATCAATATCGTGGTAAAAAGATAATTGTGTTTAAATACCGTCAACGGACGAATTTCCGGCGTAAACGTGGGCATCGGCAATATTACACCCGCTTGCGCGTGGACAGTATCAACGTTTAACAGGTAAAATAGTGACGGTGACGGGTGACTCGGTGAGTTTGAAAAGGACTTTAAGCCATGGCACATAAGAAAGGCGGCGGTTCTAGCCGCAACGGTCGCGATAGTAATGCACAGCGACTCGGCGTGAAGGTGTTCGGGGGGCAATATGTGATTCCGGGTAACATCATCGTGCGCCAACGGGGGACAAAATTCCACCCTGGTAACAATGTTGGGATGGGCAAGGATCACACCTTGTTTGCGACCATCGAAGGCACAGTCGTGTTTGAATACAAACCCGGCGGCAATGGTAAGAAACAGGTCAGTGTGAAGCCACTTCCGCCTGAACTCTTAGCCGAAGCGGGCGATTAGTCGATCTTGATCGTGTCAAGCGGGGCGATTAGTCGATCTTGATCGTGTCAAGCGGGGCGATTGGTCGATCTGATCGTGCCAAGAGGGGCGATTAGTCGATCTTGATCGTGTCAAGCGGGGTGGGGCGGGGAAACCGATCCTATACCCCGCCTCTTTTTTTCCATATATCTAGACCGCATCACGCTACTCAAACTCCAGAGCCGTGATGCACGCTGAGGAGCATAAGTCATGCCGAAACAAAATATCCACCCCAAGTGGTATCCTGAGGCTAACGTGGTGTGTGCGTGTGGGAACACTTGGAAAACTGGGGCGACTATCCCCGAAATCCGCACCGACATCTGCTCGGCCTGTCATCCGTTTTATACGGGTGAACAACGTATCGTGGACACCGAAGGGCAGGTCGATCGGTTCATGAAACGCCTGCAACATCGTGATGATATGCGCGCTCAAGTGGAAGCCCGTGAAGCGGCTAAAACCCCGATGCATATGTCGTTGTCCGAATTTGGCCTTAACAAACGTTTTGTATCCGTTTTGGCGGATAACAACGTCGCTACGGTGCAAGATTTTATCGACAAACTGAATGAAGGTGAAGACAGCTTGCTGGAATTGCCCGGCATCGGTCGTAAAGTCCTCACCGACATTAAACGGATGCTACGTTCACGCGGTTACGACGTTCCTGAAACCGAAGCCTCCGTCGAATAACCCTTCTGTAGACCATTCAAAAGGCGGGTATACATAGCGATGTGTACCTGCCTTTTTCATTACTAGCGCAGGTTTAAGAGATTAAACTCTTTGTAACAAGGAGTCCTGTTATGATCCATCATTCTGGACGCATTGAAGTGATTTGCGGCAGTATGTTTTGTGGCAAAACGGAGGAGTTGATCCGACGGGTGCGACGTGCGATCATCGCCCGACAAAGCGTACAGGTGTTTAAACCAGAGATTGATGACCGCTATGCGACCGATTACGTTACCAGTCACAGCGGACAAAATATTGAAGCGTATCCAATCGAATATTCACGCGAAATTTTAAAGTTGATCGCGCCTTCGACGACGGTCATTGCGGTGGATGAGGCACAATTTTTAGATCTAGAGATTGTCCCGATCGTAGAACAATTAGCTGCTAAGGGGTTACGGGTGATCGTGGCTGGGTTAGATCTCGATTTTCGGGCTGAGCCGTTCGGGGCGATGCCGCATCTCATGGCGTTAGCGGAAGAAGTGACCAAGTTACGGGCGATCTGTACCATTTGTGGGGAATATGCGTGTCGTTCACAGCGTTTGGTGAACGGTCAACCTGCCCGTTATGATGATCCGATCATCGTTGTAGGGGCGCAAGAAACCTATGAAGCACGGTGTCGTAAACATCATAGTGTGCCGGGGTCGCCGATGCACACTTTAGTTTCGCATGTGACAAATGTCACATCTTCGGTAAAATAAACGCGACTTTTTCGATGATTGTGGGTTGTACCATGCGTAGAGTACACTCACACACGTTTAATGTTAAGCGAAGGATGTTCTATGGCAGTAGCCGCAACAAACCCGAGTACGAACCTTACTTATACGAATGAACCAGTGGATACAAAAGGCCTATGGCTGCGGAATCGCCGCTGGGATCTGATGTATATCACATTCAGCGCGATTGTCGTGCCGCTTCCCTATATCGTGTATTTGATCGCGCATCATTTCGGCGGTATTGAAAGCGATGTGGCACGTAACGCGGTCAATGCGTTCGTGGCGATCGCGGTCGGCGGCCCGCACATGATGTCTACTTTCTTGCGGACGGGGTTAGACACAGATTTTAAACAACGGTATCCCATGCTGTTACGTTCATCGGTGATTATCCCGATCGTCGTGGTGTCGTTAGCCTTTTTAAACCTTACCTTGTTGCTCACCGTCTTTTTCTTTTGGGCGGCGCTGCATGTGTTGCATCAAGTGACCTATATCGTCGAATTGTATAACCACAAAGAACATCACCATGTTCGTAGGGGGAGTGCGGTCTCATTACCCGCCCGTTTGATCGATTACGGCGTGATCCTCACCTGTTTGTTTCCAATGGCTGCCTACAAGATCAGTCAAGGCTCATTTGACATCGGCGTAAATGACCTAACGCGGGTGATCCCGGTGTTCTTCCAACAAGCTTGGTTCTTCTACGTTATGGCGAGTGTATTCGCCGCGGCCTGTATTGCCTTTTTTGCTAAGAGTGTGTTGGAATATCGTAACGGGCTGTTGAATATGCCCAAGACGGTGTTTATCTTGTTCACGATCGTGATCGCGTTCATCATGCCTGCGTTACCGAATCTGGATACCGCGTTCCAAGGGTTGAACACTTGGCACTCGTTCCAATATCTGGCGATCACCTTCTACATCATCAAGATCAAACAAGCCTATGGTCAGCTGGACGATAAAGCCCCGTTGGTCGCACGCTTCAGCAAATCCAGTAAAGACTCACGCGGGTTATACTTCTTAAGCGCGGTGATGTTGCTGGGATCGGCGTTTGTGTTCGCGATTGTGTACTTTATCGCGCATTTTGTCACGCCGGGTTACTTAGATCTTAGCGCCCCGAATGCGCTCACGAATTGGCGTTTTGACGTGGCGTATTACACCTCGATCTTGTCGTTTTTGTGGATTCACTACTACCACGATCATTTCTTGTTCACCGACTTTGAGGCTTTAGAAGGCGCTTACTACGGGGATACGCCCGCGGTGGAAAAAAGCGCGGCTTAAGCGTTAACACTTTCCGAAAAAACAGGGTAAAGATCTTACCCTGTTTTTGATTCCAGATCACGGAAATGCTTGATAAACCCATTGCATCGGATCAACGGGAACACCATTCACCCATAATTCCCAGTGAAGATGCGCCCCAGTCGCACGGCCGGAAGATCCCACCGTGCCGATCACTTGCCCGGTTTGCACAAAATCGCCTAAATTGACGTAGCGCTCACTCAAATGCGAGTAATTGGTATACACGCCCCACCCGTGATCGATGATCACCGAGGTGCCACGGATATTGAGCGTATCGGTCATCACGATCCGCCCAGATGCGGCCGCCTTGACAGGGGAACCGGGTGCGCCCGCAAAATCTGCGCCTTGATGAGAGCGATCTGCCGGCCCGCCATTATATGAACGGCGTTGACCGAACGGGCTATTCATCGGTGCGGCGGCCGGTAGACTTAACGGGCCATCGAAATAGCGCTCTGGGTTAAAACGGCCCATGATCCCGCGTAAAATCTCTAATTCCGCTTCATCAACGCTTTGGGTGATCAAAGCAGCGCGATCCGCCGGTAAGGTGATGTTCGCGATGCCATAATATCCCAACACCACCTGCAAATTGAGCGTATAACTGATCACCGCTCCGCTGGTCTCGGTGATCGTCAAGGTGAATGGGTAGATCGCTTCCGGCGTGTTGAGCGGGATGGCGGCGAATATGAGGTAAGTATCGGGCCCGTTGGTAATCACCGGAAGATCGCGGTTTAAAAAATTCGCGGTAACGGCCGATGCTGAACGCGTGGTGAGCCGAATCCGTCCGGTTTTGCCTTCGGTCAAGATCAACGGTGTAACATCTAACGAGGCGATCGCTTCTGGCAATTGCACCGAGTCCACCACTGGCTGCACCCCCGGAATCACCAACACTTGGCCAAAATAGATCACCGACGGGTCGGTGATATTATTGGCGGTTTGCAGATCGGCCATGCTTACGCCGTAATTTTGTGCGATCGTAAACAGCGTTTCACCGCGTTGGATCACATGCGTGAGGCCACTGGTGGTTAGGGTATCGGTGGTCGGTGGGGCAGGGGTAACGGTCGTTTCAATCGTGGCGGGTGTCACCGCTTCGGACGGCACGATCGTTAACACTTGACCGATGTAAAGCTGATTGGGATTGGTGATCCCGTTCTGTTGGATCAACCGCGCTTGATCGATCTGATAAAACAGCGCGATCGTCTCGATCGTTTCGCCGGGTTGTACCGTGTGGGTGGTCGGTGGATTGAGGATCGGTTCAGCATTTAGCGGGATCAGGAGGCGTTGACCCACTTGGAGGTTATTGACGCTGATGATCCCATTCGCGCGGGCCAGTTGATCCACCGTCAAGCCATATTGTAAAGCGATGCGAAAGAGGTTTTCACCGCGTTGTACCACATGGATGGTAACGTTGGGATCGGTGGGGGCGGTGGGGGTAGATTGTGCGACAATGGGCATCATGCCCATCAGTACCATCAAAATTAGAAACCATCTGGACAAAGCGTGGCCTTCTCCCTACTGAAACGAACCTTTGTACATTATTACATCCTTAGCGAAGGGATGCCATAGCTTATTTTGTCGATAAAGACGGGATGATCACCTCTACGCGATCGCCGATCGCTTGCTTGAAGCTTTCGACATCTTGAGGAGTCGCGCTAATGGCTGCCGCACCGCCGAAATTAGACGGAATGGCGTAACGGGGGCGCATCTTTTTCACCACTTCGGCCGCCGCTAGGGGAGTGAGCGTGCCGTTGGAGTCGATCGGCAAGATCGCGATGTCTGGATGTAAACGATCCATTTCTGGGATCATTTCGGTATCGCCCGCGTAGTAAATATCATAAAAATTGAGCGAGATCACAAAACCAAGGCCTTCGGACTCTAGGGAATGGCGGAGATCATCGGGGGAATAAGCGGGGATCGCGGTGATCCGGGCGCGATCAACGGTGATACTTTGCCATGGGCGTAACACCGTGATCCCCTCTAATTGTGAGGCGACCTTTTCGTTTGCGATCACCAAAGTTTCCGGCCCGCGCAATTTTTCAATGTCCGCCGGGGAAAAATGTTCAAAATGATCATGCCCGATCAAGATCGCGTCTGCATGGAACACGCCACGCACCACCCGCCACGGGTTGATATAGATCAGCGGTGGGCCTTCGATCTTAAAACTGCCATGGCCAAGCCATTTAATTTGATCGATCATCAGCGATACTCGTTGATCACATCGCGCAATTGTCGGGCGGACTCGCGTGGATCTTCGACAAAGATCACCCCACGCGAGGAGTTGATGATCAAACCGCGGCCTTTCTGATCCACACCAAAGCGCACTGTTTGTTCCACATTACCGCCTTGCGCCCCGATGCCGGGGATTAACAGTGGCATCTCCCCGATGATCGCCCGCACTTGTTTGATCTCTTCTGGATAGGTTGCCCCCATCACCAGCATACAATTGTTATGTCGATTCCATCGATCGCGCACTTTTTCTGCGATGATCTCCCATAAAGGCTTGCCATCGACCACCAGATTTTGCAATTCACCAGAGCCGGGGTTAGAGGTGCGACACAAGATGATACACCCTTTATCGGCGCGATCTAGAAATGGTTGTAAGGCCTCACCGCCTAGATACGGATGTAAGGTGACAGCATCGAATCCAAACCAATCAAATAATGCGGACACGTATCCGGTGTTGGTTGAGCCAATATCGGCGCGTTTTGCATCGCCGATCGTCAAGATGTCCGGATAATTGGCACGCAAATAATCTAAGGTGAGTTTGAGGTCATAAAGCCCTTGATCACCCCGCGCCTCATAAAAAGCCAGATTCGGCTTATAAGCACACACATATTGATGGGTTTGATCGATCACCCATTGATTAAACGCAAATTGCGGATGTGGATCATCGGCAAATCGCACGGGCAAACGCTCAACATCGCTATCCAGCCCGATGCACAAGAGCGAATCGGCGTGATCCACCCGCTGATAATATTTTTCGATGACGCTCAATTTAATGTCGCTCTGACCAGCCACGCGGGTCTCCCAACCAATCGCGGATCATCTCGATCTGCGAACGCTCAAAATAGTTCATTTGTTCGGCGACTTCTAAGATCACACTAAAATGGGTGAGGGTGTGTAGACGTACCCCCGCGTCGGTGAATGCGTCTAAGGCCTCACGAAAGCCGTAACTGGTGATCGTGAGACAATCTTCTACAATCGCGCCATTTTCACGTAGGGCCGCCACTCCAGCAAGGCTGCTACCGCCGGTGGTGACTTGATCCTCAATTAACAGCACCCGCTTTCCAACCACCGATCCGCCTTCAATCCGTTGGCTACGGCCGTGATCTTTGATCGCCTTACGAACAAACACCGATGGCCGACGCATTGTGTAGGATAGGGCCGCGCTATGCGGGATTCCGGCGGTTTCGATCCCCGCGATCACATCAAACGCATCTTGTTGTGTGTCTAATAACTCTTGCATCGCCACGATCACCACGCGCCAATGTTCGGGATGAAAGGGCAAGATCCGATTATCGATATACACCGGAGATTTGATCCCAGATTTAAAGGTGATCAAGTTTTCCGTACTCACCCCGATCGCGCCAATTGAAAGAAGGGTATTTGCCACCCGTTCGGAGGTTTTTCGTATCATGCCTTATCCCGTTAGCCTTTACTTTATTTCAGCCAAAATCAGCGCCGCGCCCAATAAACCTTCATAGACCAATAACGACCACACTTGTACCGCCGCCGCGCCATAAGCGCGAAAGGTATGAAAGGACGGTGCATGATCCACCCCGCCGCATCCTACAATCGCGATAGTATACCCGTGACGGCGTTTTTCTTCCGTTAAGAAGCGGGTGACACGCAACGCATGGGCGGCTAAATTGCCGCCGCCGACTCCGGCCATCACCCGTGAGTCTTCTGGAGTGGGCATTGGGAGGGTGTTCGTCGCGATCACCGCGCTGACTCCCACCTCATGAAACACACGCATCAATGTGCGATACTGTGATTCTGCCAAATTTGGCCCGATTTTAACCCATAATGGCGTGTTTTCTAATCGCGCTATCACTTTCGCGCATAAATCGCGGGTGCGACCTTCCGTTTGATGATCGCCGGGATCATCTTCTGTATTGGGGCAGCTTAGATTTAGGGTGAACCATGTCGGACGGACTCCTCGTTGCAGAAATGCCTCAAATGCCTCCACCGCTTCGGTGATCTCTTGTGCCGGATCGCTGAGACCGGGGCTAACCGCGATATTGATCCCGAATTGTGGCGGTAGCGGACGACTTCGGAGAAATTCCGCCGCCGCGATCGCCCCTGGATTTTTAAGGCCGATCCGATTTTGAGTCGATCGGGTGTGGACATCCCGCCAGATCACCCGCCCTTGATTGCCGATGCGTGGATGACGGGTGAATGATCCAAATTCCACCGGTCCACATAACGCCGGAACACTTTGCCAACCCGGGATGATGTTTTCCCCACGCGCAACGGCCTCTAATGCCAGTGCTTCCTGTCTAAATCCATGTCCCTTGACCAATCCGGCTGCAATGATGATCGGCGAGTCGAGGGTGATCGGCCCGATTGGAGTCGGGATCACTGGGAATAGCCGCGTGTGAAGTTGTCTTAAAAGCGTAGGATACGAGTCTAACCGGCCGATCAGATCGATCACCCGTTCATGGGCGGTTTGAGCGTCTAGGCGAAACAAAAGCGGCCGCATCAACTTACGATAGGCCAATTTGTAGAGGTTTAACATGAGTAAATCTGTCACCGTTCGCGCTCCTTTTTTAGGGCAACCGTTGACCAAAACCGGGTTGAACGCGGATCGATTCCCCGTCATAGACCTGTACCCCCCGAATCCACGTTTCAAGCACACGGGCATGAAGTCGCATCCCCTCAAACGGTGACCAAGCCGGATAGGTGTGAAGTTGACCGCGCTCTAACACGTAATCCGCGTTGAGATCGATCACGGTATAGGTATCAGGTGGGACTTGGAGTCCAAAAATTTCACAGGGACGGGTGGAGATCAACGGGATCGCTTGCTCTAAGGTCAAGCGGCCTTCATGTACCGCGCTAAACAACAAGGGTAGGGTGGTGTCTAGCCCCGGCACGCCAAAGGGCGGCTTAGCGCTCTCTTTTTCAGCGATCAAATGAGGCGCGTGATCCGACTCCACCACATCTACGACTCCTGCGGCTAAGGCTTGCCATAACGCATCCCGATCGGCGGGGGTCTCTAATTCCGGTTTCATCAAACCATAGGGGCCGAGTCGGGGCAGATCGTCTTGAGTTAGCCAAAGGTGATGCGGACATACCCCGATGCTGATCGGGAGGCCTTCTGCTTTTGCGGCGGTTAAATAAGCAATCTCACGCGCCGAACTGACATGACAGAAATGTGTCCAATGTCGATATTGACGGACTAATGCGAGGATGTCTAAGACGGTTTCTTCTTCTGCATGAACCGCGATCGGCTTGGGGGAGTGCCAATGACGATAATGTTGTTCGCGGATCGTTTGATCATCGATCAATAAAATTCCGGTGGTCTCGTTGTTGTAGATCTTTAAGCCACAGGTATCGCGATAGATCGATTCGTCATAGTGCAACCAATTTTCATTGTTGGCCGCGCCATAATACACCCCCCAATCACAGATCGCTTGTTCCGAAAATTCACCCAACTTGCGATCTAACGCTGGGCGATCGATTGTGGAAGGGAAGGTATTCGGCATATCCAGTACCGCCCAATAACCTCCGGCCACAGCGGCCCCGGTTTCGGTGGCAAAGGTGCCTTTATGCGACCATTCCATGCCGCGCAAATGGACATGAGGATCAACAACCCCGGTGACGGTCAACCTCATAACAGATCCGCGTCCGAAACCCCTAACACCTTTGCCAGTAACGCCATCCGCACAAACATGCCATTTTCCATCTGTTGGAAATAGACGGCGCGGGGATTCGCGTCCAAAATGTCGTGATCCGCCGGAGTCCCCATCTCATTTTTGCGTGGGAGGGGGTGCATCAAGATCACATCACGTTTGGCTTGATTCAAAACTTCTGGGGTCATGATGAAGTTATCGCGCACCGCTTCATAATCCGCCCTACGCGCAAATCGTTCTTCTTGCACCCGTGTCCAGTAGATCACATCACTTTCGCCCAAGACCTCATACAAATCGGTGGTCTCGTAATGCGTGATGTTGTGTTTGGTGAGAAAATCGATGATCGTATCGGGCATTCGGAGCGAGGCGGGTGATACAAAACATAACTTGGTGTTAGTCACCCCATAAAGCGCCACCAATTTCGCTAAGGAATGCACCGTGCGGCCATATAACAGATCCCCGACAAGCGTAATCGTGAGGTTATCCGCGCCTTTTTTGAGATCTACCAGTGTGAATAGATCCAATAAGGCTTGGGAGGGGTGTTCACCAATCCCATCACCGCCACTGATCACCGCGCCATGGGTGACAATGCGCTCATTGAGGCGATCGATGTAATAGGCGGCCTGATATGATGAGCCGATGGCGGAATGACGCATCACGATCACATCCGCATAACACCCCGCGGCCCGCACGGTATCGGCAAGGTTTTCGCCCTTATAAACCGATGAAAACTGCACACCATTGCTGGCTGTGACCACCGATCCCCCTAACCGACGCATGGCTGCTTGAAACGACATATCAGTACGGGTACTTGCTTCAAAAAAGAGCGAGGCCATTAATTTCCCGGCGCACAAATTGACCAGATCGCGATCATGGGCGGTGACACGATCCCGTAAACGGGCTGAAACATCAAAGATAGTTTGTAAATCACGATGATCAAACTGCTCAACGGTGATGATATGTTTTCCGGTGAATGAACCGTTGATTTTAGGTGGGGTATACAGGTGGCGAAACTGTTCAGATGGGCGGGGATCGCTGCTGGAATCAACCATAAAAATCGTTACTTTCTGTGATCGGGACAAATACGAGAGAGATACTCCCATGAGTAGATGCCAGTGGAATGGCCGTCATCCCAGAGGGGTTGAATCGCGTAATTACCCACCAATTGAAGGTCGGTAATCTGATAAGAGCGTTTGGGGACAAGTTTCAAAATATCATCGGGATCGTATTCACGTCCCATGAACCCATGTCCGCCCCGACATTCCACACAGGGACACGCCTCGCGAAGATGACTTAACGGATATTGACAAACGCGCCCGTCGTTCCAAGTGATTTGTAAAAAATGTTCGGTTTTGTTGAGTGTGATTCCGGTTGGGATGATTTTTGCTTGCATCGCTGATCTGGCTTTCGACTTGGTTTCGGGATCATTGTAACCCAGTCATCAGAGACGAAAAAGGGCGCATCTGCGCCCTTCTTTTCGTTTAGATCTCCCAGATCGGAAGTTTCGTGGAGTAGAGGTGTGTTAAGATCCGGTAGAGATCCTCGCGCTTGGGTGGGGTTAAAAACCCCTCGCAACGCCATAGAATGCCGCCTTCACGATCGACCAAAAAAAGCTGATTAGTGTTTTGGCTAGGGAGCGTTAACCATTCACAAAACAACGCTTTATCTAGAAACACTGTGATCGAAAGTTCGCGTAGTTCCGCTTCTGGTAAGAGATGACGCATTCCCAAACCGAACAACATTTGTTGATCTTGTGTGAGCTGCGAACCAAGCGCTAAATGATAGTAATGAAAGCCGGGATAATGCGGTTTGATCTCTGGCAAGACCGCCAACCATGAGCGGATCGCCTTGAGATGTTTAGGATCAAAGCCGACAAGTAACAAATTTAATTCGCCGGCCAAGCCGAAAGGGACGGTAAACTCTTGTCCGGTGAGGGTTTCACCAGAAACGGTCGGGAAAAACATAATGAAAAACTCCTAAGCTTTCGATGAGACCTATTGTAACGCAATTGTTACGATGAGAACCGTAAAATTACTAAAAAATTTACGCGCTCTAATATGAAAGGTGTTCGCCTATTATAAATACATGAATTAAGTTTTACGGTATTGATTTTTGTAAAACGAGGCTTGATTACACTGTATATTATAAATAAAAATCCATGCCAAGAATCAAAAAGCGGCCCATGGGCCGCCTTTGATCGCAACAAGTAAAGTGCAAAGCGTTTAATTCTGTAAGACCCGTTCCGCTTGATCTCGCAAGGCGCGCAACCGATCTAGGACTTGATCTTCACCTTGCGCTTGTAATACGTTGCTGACTGCATCCATCACTTCTAACAGTTGATCGCCGAATTGTTTAGCGTATTGTTGTAACATTTGTTGCGCTTCTTGTTCAGTTTCGGCGGTCAACAATTGATTGACAAACACCAATTCCGGCTGCATCTGTTCTTGTAAAATCTGCATGATTTGATCGTAAACCCCTTGCAAACGGGCGCTTGCGTTGATGTCTTTACGCCGTTGCGCTTCTTGTAGATTCGCAGTTAGGACGGCCATAAACGTATCATCGATTAAGCTAATGTTGGCCCGCACGATCTCTTCTAAGTTGGATGCGTTCAAAAACTCTTGTAACACGCGGGCGGCGGCCTCTAACCGCGCCCGTGCTTGTTGATCCACCAATTGGGTTAATTCTACCAATTTATCGCGTAAGGTCTCTAATTGCGTGCGTTGATCGGAAGGCGCTTGACCGATCGTTAACGTCAATTGTTGGAAAAATTCATAATCAAACACCGGACGAATCAACCCCACCACCGCTTGCAGGCGATCGTTGTCGTCTTGGTATTTGAGGGCTAATTGGAAGAAGTCCTCGCGAGTGGCCTCTTGTCCCAAGTTTTCGATCTCATGGGCGATCTCTTGAACCACACGCTCCCGATCCGATTGTTGAGCGATCAATTGTTGCCCAAAGGTTGAATTTTCGATCACGACTTGTTGTGTCACCATGATGCGTTGTGCCAGATCGGGTCGGCCCGATTGCGCGGTGCGTTGGGCCATCAGCGTAAACGTCTGGAAGAAGGCGAGATCGATCTTGTCGTCGTTTTCTTGGATCAAGGTGAGCAGTTGTTGATCATCGCCTTCAACCATCTTTTGCATCAATTCGACCCGTTGACGTTGTGACTCCATCATTTCTGGGGTGACACCATCCGCCTGTAGGATCAGATCGGTGAGGCCTTGTAGGGTCAAGGTGCGTTTCGGATTGAACATATAGCCCTTGAAGTTGTCTTTTGGCAACGCCTTTAGCAGATCCCCGATCGCTTTTTCCTGTTGGTCTTTGTTCATGTTCAGTTCCATCGGGATGTAAGCGACCAACAACTCTTTCGTGGAGTCGTGGTACAGCAGCGGGGTAGCGACCGCGTTCATCGTGCTACAGTTGGGGCATTGGGCCATATTCAACTGACCGTTGAGTAAGGCCATTTTGGCTTGTGGTTCTTTAGCGACCTCAATCACCGTATGGATGGTGGTGGTGAATGGCTGTCCACACTTGGAACAGCGGATCGATAACTTTGTTTGCATGAGAACTCCTTCATGATTGAATTAAGGTGAGGCGGGTTGATACGGCAAGGTGAAATAGAACATTGAACCTTTGCCTAAGTCGCTTTGAACGCCGATCACACCCCGATGCGCGGTAATAATCGCCTTTGCCAAATATAACCCAAGTCCCGTCCCTTGAGTACGACGACTTAGTTTACTATCCACCCGGTAGAATCGATCAAAGATCTTGTCTTGATCGCGTTCGGCGATGCCAACGCCTTGATCTTCCACATAGACGCTGACTCGTGCTTTATCCCATTCGCCCCAGATCCGGATTTGCCCGCCGTTGGGGGAATATTTGATCGCGTTGCCAATCAAATTATCAAATACTTGACGCAAGCGGACTTCATCGCCTTGGATCACGGGAAAGCCAGCTGGAAAATTGACGACAAACTGATGTTTGTCTGTTTGTGTGCGAAAACGCTCCACCACTTGATCTGCCAGCAGATCTAACCACACTTCACTAAGATCTAGTTTGAGTTCCCGTTGCGCTTGGATGCGACTCGCCGTCAACAGATCTTGGATCAAGGCGGTGAGCCGATCTGCTTCTTCTTCGATCACGGCGAGATTATCTTGGATCACCTTCGGATCCCAGATCGCATCTTCTCGACGCAAGGTGGCGGCATAGCCTTTGATAATGGCCACTGGAGTCTTAAGTTCATGCGAGATCCCAGAGATAAAGATGTTTTGCATCTCTTGGGCTTGGCGAAAGTTGGTGATGTCACGCACATTCGCGATCACATTTGCGATGCGATTGTCTGAGGTGAGCATCGCCGCGTAAGTGATGCCTACGCTGATGCTAATCCCGTTGCGAGAGCGTAAATCGCCTTCGACATACAGCGTATTTCGGAAGGTGTCTGCGCCATTAAAGGGCCAACCGCGTTCGATCGCCGCTTGCAGGTCGTCGTTTTCAAGGCGTTGCCATTGGATCACTTCATGCTGATATTGTCCCAAGGCCTCTTCTACGGACCATTGAGTCATCGTGGCCAAGGCGTGATTAAAATGGAGAATTTGCAGATCTGGCGCAAGGATCATGATGCCGTCCGCGCTATGATCCAAGATCGCCGCTAATTGATTCCGTTCGCGATCAATGCGCTCATATAGTTGTGCATTATGGACAGCAATCGCGGCCTGATCGGTGAAGCTTTGTAAGATCTGGAGATCATTGGTGGTGACCGCGGTGCGATATGACCGGAAGACGATCAACAATCCCAGTGGTTCACCGGCAAAACTGAGGGGTAGGGCGATCGATTGTCGTAAATTGTGATCGATTGCGGCGGCCATCTCCCGAAAACGTTCATTTAGCGCGTCTACTTTGGGTTCTTTGCCCATGCTACTGACTAGATCGCGCAATTGGAAGTTGATCTCTGGAATATGGACGCTTTCGATCCCCATAAAAGCGCGCACGTAGAAATGTTCGTCTTCGGCCCGCAATGCCACCAAGCCACATTGCCCGGCCATCATGGCGACCGATGCTTTTAAGACACGACGCAAGACCTCACTCAATTCTAATTGAGCGGTAATAGCACGCGAAATTTCTAATAGAAAATCTCGCTGTCGGACGCGAAAATCAGGTAACATCAACATAAGGGTGATTATATCATGGAACTAAAGGCAAGGTGTCGTGTATCTACGCCTGACTCAGACTCTTATATAGATTTTTTACGTAACAGCAAAGGATGAAACGATGGCTCACTCGCTTGTACAAAAGCTTCAACTTAAGGAAGGCTATCAAGCCGCGGTGATCAACGCACCAGAGCATTACCGCGTTTTATTAGGGGTCTTGCCGACTGGCGTGAAAATGAGCAATACGCTTGAGTCATCCTCATCTTTAGATTGGCTTCAGGTGTTTGTCCGGAGTATTGATGACTTAGAGCAGAATGCACCCACTACTTTAGCGGTGATCAAACCGAACACGGTGCTTTGGTTCACTTACCCTAAAAAGACGGGCAAGATCAAAACCGATATTACCCGTGACATCGGGTGGGAGATCTTGATTAACGCGGGGTGGGATGGTGTCACTCAGATTTCGGTGGATGATACTTGGTCAGCCTTACGGTTTCGTCCGATCGAACAAATTATCCGGCGCGGCACGCTGAAAGCGTAAATGCGAATCTTAACACTCAATTGACATTTGTGCAATTTGTGCAAAAATAAAGGGATACCCTTTCGCTAAATAAAGACATTTTGCACAATTGTTACAAGTTTGAGGAGAGAAGATGACCGCACAACTCAGTTTAGAATCGCAGGGGATTACGACTCAAAAAACCATTTTTTGGAATTTAACTGCCGCCGCTTTGTATGAAGAATCTTTGAAACGTCAAGAAGGACAGATCGTACAAGGTGGTGCCTTGGCCGTTCGCACCGGCCAACATACCGGACGTTCACCCAAAGATAAATACATCGTGCGTGAACCGATCAGCGCCGATCGGATCGCATGGGGGGATGTGAATCGCCCGATGGAACAAGAAAAATTTGAACATTTAAAGCGCCGTATGTTGGCTTTTGCGGGCGAAAAAGAGTTATTTGTACAAGATGCGTTCGCGGGGGCCGATCCACGCTATCGACTCCCGATCCGCGTGATCACCCGTTTCGCATGGCATAGCTTATTCGCCCGTCATCTGTTTATCCCCGCCGAAAGACCTCATACCCCTGAATTTACGGTGATCGATCTGCCGGATTTTCAAGCGATCCCCGAAGTAGATGGCACGCGATCCGAAGTCTTTATTGTGGTGAGTTTCGCCGAAAAATTAGTGTTGATCGGTGGGACGGAATATGCGGGGGAGATCAAAAAATCGATCTTCACCGTGTTAAATTATCTGTTACCGCTGCAAGGCGTGTTCCCGATGCACTGTTCTGCCAATATTGGACAAGCGGACGATACCGCGATCTTTTTTGGGCTTTCTGGGACAGGCAAAACCACGCTTTCAGCTGATCCGAAGCGTACTTTGATCGGTGACGATGAACACGGGTGGAGCGATCGCGGTGTGTTTAACTTTGAAGGTGGGTGTTATGCCAAAGTGATCAACCTCTCTCCGATCGCTGAACCGGAAATTTATCAAACCACGCGGATGTTCAGCACCGTGTTAGAAAATGTGGTTTTTGACCCGTCCACGCGGAAATTAAACCTTGCCGATGGATCGTTGACGGAAAACACACGCGCCGCTTATCCGATCGCTTTTATCCCGAATGCGAAAGAGGATGGGTTAGGTCAGCACCCGCGTAACGTCATTATGTTAACGGCGGATGCATTCGGAGTCTTGCCGCCTGTGGCAAAATTGACTCCTGAACAAGCGATGTATCATTTCTTATCCGGTTATACGGCCAAAGTGGCCGGCACAGAAAAAGGCGTGACCGAACCCCAAGCGACCTTTAGCGCTTGTTTTGGAGCGCCGTTTTTACCGTTACATCCTACGGTTTATGCGGATCTGTTGCGCGAAAAGATCACACAACATCAAGCCGATGTATGGCTAGTCAACACCGGATGGAGCGGGGGCGCATATGGTGTGGGGAGTCGGATGAAGATCGCTTATACCCGTGCGATCATCAGCGCGGTTTTAGATGGGTCATTAAGTCAAGCGACCTTTGAGAATGAGCCGTTCTTTGGGTTAGCGATCCCCGCCGAATGCCCCGGTGTGCCTTCGGAAATTCTCAACCCGCGCACGACGTGGGCAGATCAAAACGCCTATGATGCACAAGCGCAAAAATTAGCAAATATGTTCAGCGAAAACGCGAAAAAATTTGCGGATCGGCTGGCCACCGCCGTAACCCGCTAAATCACCGTTGGGACATGAGCAGACGATCGCTTATGCCCCATCTTGTGATTTTTGTCACGATCTTCTCTTGCATTAAACACTAATTCCAACCCCTTCTCTAGACGAATCCCCCCCAACTGTAGTAATGTACAAGAGATTATCCTCTATTGGTGAGTTTGATATGGCAGTGATCCAAAAACCACCCCTCAGTCATGAAGAATTGCGTCACATCATCGATCTTTCGTTATGGGCGGGCCAGCTCTTATTACAACATGGTGCGGAGTCGGAACGTGTTGAAGAAACCGTACATCGTCTTGGTACTGGTCTCGGTTGCGATTGGATGGATATTCTCGTTAGCACCGACGGCCTCTTGATCACGGCGAATAGCAACGGTGAGTTTCGCACCAAAACTCGCCGCGTTGTGCGAATCGTGGTCAACATGAGTACCTTAGTTGAAGTCAATTCTTTGAGTCATCGTGTGGTGCATGGAGAATTGACGCGCTATGAGGTCGAAAAAGAACTTCGGCGTATCACCGATGCTCATCATCATTACAACCGTTGGACGGTGGTTTTTATGGTGGGGTGTGGATGTGCGGCATTTTCGCGGTTATTCGGGGCTGATTTAAGTGTCGTTCTGGTGACGTTTTTCGCCGCGGCGATCGCGATGTTTGTGCGTCAAGAGATGACCAAACGTTACTTTAACATTATGATCAACGTGATCATTACCGCCTTTGTCGCTGGGTTAGTGGCCAGTAGCGCTACTTTGTTTAACATCGGTGAGCGTCCGCAATTGGCCTTGGCCGCTTCGGTCTTGTTATTGGTGCCGGGAGTCCCATTGATTAACGCCGCGGAGGACTTGATCAAAGGTTATACCATGACCGGTTTAGCGCGTGGCTTTTTTGGTGCGTTGATCGCTTTGTGCATTGCTTTAGGACTTTTGTTAGCGATGGCCTTGACAGGAGTCAGCGGCTTATGAACCCGATCGAGATGCTTAGTTTGTTGGTTCAAGATGCGTTTTGGGCGGGTTTGGCCGCGTTAGGCTTTGCGATCTTATTCAACACCCCGCCGAAATATCTTTTAGTGTGTACGTCTGTAGGGGCGTTCTCTCATGCGCTGCGTTTTTTAATCCTGCAATTTGGAGTCCCGATCGAATTTGCCACTTTAGGCGCGGCCGTTGTGGTGGGTTTCATCGCCATGTATTTAGCGCGTCGCTTACATTCACCCGCTACGATTTTCGCGGTGGTTGGGGTGATCCCGATGATCCCCGGCTCATTTGCCTATCGCACGATGCTTTCCGTGGTATCGATTGCCTCCGCCGCGCCGGATCAAACCGCTGCCTTATTGACCGAGGCCAGCACTAACGCGATTAAAACCGGATTGATCTTAGCCGCGTTAGGCATTGGCATCGCTGCACCGCCGCTGTTATTCCAACGGGAAAAACCGGTGGTTTAACGTCATTTCCAACCGATTCGGCCGGCCGCATCTTCTTGATCGGCCGCGTTGCGATCGACGTGGATCATCATCTGATTCACATAATAATTGATCTGATAGAGCGCATCAGCTGCCTTATCGCGGCGGCGCTCTTTCAGTCGTGAATCTTGAGCGGATTCTTGTAACATCTGCACACACGCCATATACAATTCGATCATGTGTGCGCCTAAAGTCGTGTCTTGATGATCTTCATAATACTTGGCAAGGTCATACCACGAGAAGATAAAATCCCAAAATGTTTGATCTTCCAACCATGCCCGATCTTTTTGCTGTAAATTGACCTGCTGAAATTTGGCTACAATTGCGTCTTCGATCTTCCGCCGCTTCAATCCCAATTCAAACTGCATAGCACATCCTTGTTAACGGTAAAGTCTCGTTTTAGGATCATAACCGATGTCACGGGATGAAATCAAAGTGTGGTGACTAAGATGAACATTAAAATTCGACGACAACAGCGAAAATCTTTGCTGATGAGGGTCGTCAGGGGGGGTGTAGAAGTTTATATCCCACGTTGGTTAAAACCCGACAGCGCCGAAGTCCAGATATTTATTCAGAAGGCATTGGTGCAATTAGAATCCAAGATCCCGCCCAAGCGCGAAGAGATCACCTCCCGCGCTACCTTGCGTGCCTTGACGACACGATGGGCCAAAAAGATGGGACTTCGCTTTAAGCGTGTCTCGTTTCGGGATATGCGTCGCAAATGGGGATCTTGTTCGTATAAGGGCAATATCACCCTGAATAGTGAGTTGTGTAGTGTGCCGATCGAACTTGCCGAATATGTGATCGTGCATGAATTGGCGCATCTCAAAATCTTGGATCACAGTCCGGCGTTTTGGCAATTGGTGGAGCAGTATCTACCTGATTATGCGGATCGCAAAGAACGCTTAGAGGCTTACTCGTAACATTTGTTACGATTTTTTCGCTCATTTGAGGATCGATCTCTTTTGATTGGAGCGTATGATGATCCGTTTGACTCTGGTGTCATTTTTTTCACTGATACCCGCTCTTCCGATCTTACAATCAGACTGAACTCACCGCCGCCTGTATTCTGCTCTTGGCTCTTGCTGCGATGATCAGACACATGGTGTCTATTCATTCTGTCGTTTATCAAATTCTTTGTATGAATTTACTGCCGAAAAATTTTTCTTTTGACCGCCGCCCTCCGCCGCCGTTTAGTGTTACACTTGGATCAACTTGTGAATGTTGCCTTAACCAGAAGCAAATGTTTGCTTCTTTAAAACAGGAAAGAGGTTATGAACGATATTATTATCAGTATCGATCTCGGTGGGACACGTATTCGTGCGGCACGTTTTAACACCCATTTACACATTCTAGAGCGTACCGAGACGCTCACGCTTGCCCATGAAGGGCAAGCGGCCGTGTTAGAACGGATCAAAGGCCTTGTACGGGAAGTTATGCCGGCCGATGGATCGAAAGTCTTAGGTATTGGCATTTCTGCACCGGGGCCTTTGAATCCACAAACAGGGGTGATCGTTGCGCCGCCTAACCTCAATGGTTGGCATAATGTCCCTTTGGGCGGAATTTTACGAGAAGCGTTTGATTTACCCGTGTATGTGGGGAATGATGCGAATGTGGCTGCTTTGGCGGAATACTTGCGTGGGGCAGCCAAAGGCAATTATCGTCATATCGTGTATGTCACCCATAGCACCGGCATTGGGAGCGGGATTATCACTGAAGGCAAGTTGTTACTAGGGCGTGATGGGTTAGCGGCTGAAGTTGGGCATATCCCGTTAGTGTTCGATCAGGGGCGGATCTCTACGCTTGAAAATGAAGCGGCGGGGCCGGATATGGCTGCACAAGCGGTTAAACGTATTCAAGCGGGAGAAACTTCCGCGATTGTCGATTTAGTGGACGGTGATCTAAGCCGTGTCACTGGGAGTATCGTCGGTCATGCGGCACAACAAGGGGATCCATTAGCCTTAGAGATTGTGCGCCGTAGTGGGATGTTATTGGGCTTAGGGATCGTGACCTTGTTGCATCTGTTTAATCCGGAGATCGTGATTGTCGGTGGTGGGGTGAGTACCTTGGGCGATCTGATCTTTACGCCGATGAAAGAGGCGATCGAACGTTACGCCCATGATCCGGCCTATTATCAAGACTTGGTGATCACGCACCCGACGTTAGGTGAAGATGTCAGTTTGGTTGGGGCAGCCGCGTTAGTCTTGACGCAAGGCGGCGGCATGGACATCACGGCCGCGGCGCAAAAATTAGCTTTGTAAGGTAAGGTTTTGATTGCTTTAAAGCGAGATCAAACGATCGATGATCTCGCTTTAGGTTCGCTTTAGACCGCAAAGTCTGTGCTGATCTGTTGCACCCATGCTCTGATCGCTTTCCAATCGCGGTAATCACCGCGTAAGTTTTCCGGCGTTTTTGCGCCGTCATATTGGAGGCCTAACGTCCAACGTTGCGACCAGTCGATCTCTTTAAGATCTAGGCGGCCAGCGAAAGCTGTTACCCCTTTAACGGGGATATTACGCATCAATTCAGGTCGAAAATAATGGGTCAGCACATGATCATAGCCGTCTTCTTCCAAAACGCGAATACAGGTTAACCATACGTAGACAGATTTATGATTTAAAGTATCACGATACCTTTGGACAAATGCGGTCATCTCACGCAACCACAGTCCATGATGAATGGCTGAACCCAAAATGACCTGATCGTATTGGTCGATATTTTGGATATTATTAACATTTTGAACACTGACTTGATAACCGTGTTCATCTAACACCCCGCCCATATATTGAGCGATTTCCGCAGTTGATCCATACATACTTGCGTAAGCAACTAAAACACTCATTTTCCCCTCAATTGTGTCATGATTCTCATCTTCACTTAATGATAGAGCCATTTTGAGGTTTTTCAATTGAGGGTTTTACACCAGAAACGGTAACGGCCGATCAAACGATAGCCTAGCTGATGTGCATCCTCTGATAAGGTGGTGTCTGCTTCAGGGATCAACACCCCCGCGATTTGAGGTGTTAACGCCCGTGCTGTGCTTAGCGCTTGGGCAGATAAGACCCCTTCGATCCATAACCCGCGATAGGTGAGGGTTTGAATCGGGATCAGATGTGCGTTTAGCGGGGGTTTTTGATCAGGATCGGGTTGCGACTCGGCGATCCAAAGCCTTTGAGGGGCGCTAGGGGCAAACCCAAAGCGTGCAAAGGCATTTTCCGCACCGAGATTGCCATGTGCGATTACGGCCCGTGCTAATTCACCTTGGGCCGATTTTAGGATCGCATCGATCAAGCCCGAACCGACTCCGATCCGCTGACAATGGGGATGTACTGCCAGTAAATCGATCTCCCAACGCACGCTCCCGTTTTCGGCGATGGTTGTAAACGCATCCACATAACCAATCGACCGATGTGAGTCAACTGCTAACAGCGTGAGGCGTTCAGGTTGGGCTAAGGCGGATTCGATCGTCGTGATCGCTATTTGTTCAGAGGGCCAGACCGTATCATGTAAAGCGGCGATGATCGGTGCGTCGTCAAGTTGAGCAGGGCGAATTGTCCACATCAGTTTTATCCTTAGTGTATTTCAAGATCACCCTATGATAAACTTGCAGGGGCTTGATAGGTAGGTTAGGAGCATTCGTTGAAGAATCGGTATCTTTACCTGACGGTGTTTATCAGTGGCATGGTGACACTCGCGATTGAATTGGCAGCCTCACGCTTGTTAGGCAACGTGTTCGGGACGAGTAACATCGTGTGGGCCAATGTGATCGGGTTGATCTTGTTGTATTTAACCGTCGGTTATTTCTTAGGTGGACGTTGGGCGGATCGATCGCCATATCCACAAACGCTATATACGATCTTGGTGTGGGCGGCCTTTTTATGCGCGTTGATCCCGTTGATCGCTCGGCCGGTGATCCAAACTGCGGCCGTAGCTGTGGTTGAGGCTGAGGCCGCGCTTGCGCTTGGATCGTTTATCTCGATTTTGGTGTTGTTTTCGATTCCCGTTACTTTACTTGGCACGGTCTCACCCTTTGCGATCCGCTTAGCGCTCAACGAAACGGGGGATGCTGGTCGTATTTCCGGCACGATTTACGCCATTAGCACCCTAGGGAGCTTATTAGGCACATTTTTACCGACCCTGTTTTTAATCCCAGAATTGGGTACGTTTCGCACGTTTTTGTTGTTTTCTGGCATTTTGTATTTGATCGGGTGGATCGGGTTATGGCAGATCGTTAAAACCCGTGCGTTGCGTTGGTTATGGATGCCCGTCGTGATCCTGATTTTAGCGATCGTGATGCTCAACGGGCCGTTGCGTGCGCCGCTGGCGGATGCGGCCTTATTGTATGAAGATGAATCCGCCTATAATTTTATCCAAGTGCAGGAAGACCGCGACGGTTATCGCTACTTGTATCTCAATGAGGGGCAAGGCGTACACAGCATTTATCATCCGACGATCTACTATTATGGGGGGACGTGGGATTATTTTTTGGCCGCGCCTTTTTTTGCAGCGGATATCACCCCCGATCAAGTCGATTCGCTCTTGGTGATCGGATTAGCGGCCGGCACGATCCCGCGTCAATATCAGCATGTTTACGGGGATATTCGGATGGTTGGAGTTGAAATTGACGGTGAGATCATCAATGCCGGTCAAACCTATTTCGGACTCGACCAATTGCCGACCTTGGCGTATCACGCGCAAGACGGCCGGTATGTTTTAAATCAATTAGATGAGCAGTTTGATGTGATCGCGATTGATGCGTATCGCCCTCCGTATATCCCATGGCATTTGACCACCGTCGAATTTTTTCGCGAAGTGCGCGATCATTTAGGGGAAAATGGGGTGGTTGCGATCAATGTGGGGCGGACTCCCACCGATCGGCGTTTGGTTGATGCGTTGTCAAATGTGTTGGGCATGGTCTATCCGAGTGTCTACGCGATCGATGTGCCGCGTTCCTTCAACACCATTTTGATCGCCACCCGACAATCGACCACGACAGAGGATTTTTTATTGAATGTAGCAACGATCAATCAGCGTGCCGATCTATCCCCGGTGTTACGGGAGGTGTTAGCTTCTAGCACGGCGGCGCTTGTCCCGGTCAACCGCGCTGATGTGGTTTTTACGGATGATCGTGCGCCTGTGGAAACCCTAGTGGATTCTTTGGTACTCAATTTTCTATTATTTGGAGACACAGCACAGCTGCGTTAGCAAATGAGGTTTTATGGATCATCGAACCATTTACGAGATTATCGGCGGGGATGAGACTTTACAGCACTTAGTGGATGAATTTTATGCACGGGTAGAAGCCGATCCGACCCTGCGCCCGATGTTCCCAGAGGATCTTGAAGAGGGCAAACGTTGGCAATTTTTGTTTCTCAAACAATATTTCGGAGGTGATCCCGATTATATGGCGATTCGTGGACATCCTCGCTTACGGATGCGTCATTCACCGTTTCCAATTGATCAACAGGCGCGGGACGCTTGGCTCTCACACATGATCGCGGCAATGGAAACGATCGGCATCAGCGATCCCGCCTATAGCATCATGCGTGAGTATTTTGAACGCGCCTCTGAATTTATGATCAACCGTTAAAACTTAAGGGAAAAAAGCCTATGGCCCGTAAAAAATCCGCCCCGATCCCACCCGCTGATCCCCCGTATGATGCCATGGTGCGTCGCTTGTTACGTTTGCCACGTTTATTGCGGATCATCTTGATCTTTGTGCCTACTTTTGCGGTGACGTTGGTGATCGCACCGGTGATTGATGCGCTCTATTTACGCTATTTTTTCACACCAGAAACGCGCATATTGCCTTCACTGGTGATCGCCGGAGTCGCGTTAGTGATGTACATGATCGGTTGGGTGTTGATCGTAGGCACGAGTGGCGAACAACCTGAAGAACGTCAAGCGGCGGTGTGGTATACGATCGCTTCGATTTTAACCGTTTTACTAGCCTTTATGTGGTTAACCTACCTGTTTTTTACCAATTTGCGGATTGGGGATAGCTAAATGATCGAAGCTTTTGTGATCATCTTTTGTTTAGCGTTGAGTGTCTCGCTTGCGGTCATGCCGATCAGCATCGCTTTAGGACATCGGTGGGGGATTGTCGCAATCCCCGGCGGACGTAGGAAACACGAAGGCCAGATCTCTAAGTTAGGCGGGATCGCGGTCTTTGCAGGTTTTATGATCGCCGCTATGGCCGCGCAATTTTTGCCGATCCCACGTTTTGATCCTAACGAGTTGATCCGCTTCACGGGGTTGATGCTAGGCGCTGTGCTGATCTTCATCGTCGGTTTGATCGATGACAAGTATGAACTTAACGCGCTGCAATTGGGAGTCGCGCAAATTTTTACGGCTGGGATCGCGGTTGGCTTTCAGATCTTTATCGAGACGGTCAATAACCCGCTTACGGCGCAACAAACCGATCGTTTTCCGTTTCTGGTGACAGTGACTTTAAGCATGTTTTGGTTCGGGGTGATGATCAACACGGTCAACTTTCTCGACGGACTCGACGGACTCGCGGGCGGAGTCGCCTTCATCTGTAGTTTGATGTTGTTCATTCACAGCGCCTTTATCCTGAATCAGACCAGCGTTAGCTTGTTGCCACTGGCCTTAATGGGCGCATCGCTTGGTTTTCTGCTCTATAACTTTAACCCGGCCAAGATATTTTTAGGTGGGGGGGCCTATCTCTTAGGTTATTTGATCGGCGCATTAAGCATCATCGGCGGGGCAAAAATGGCTACGATCCTCATGGTGATGGGCTTGCCGTTAATGGATTTTGCGTGGCAAGTGATCAGCCGGCTTCGGCGCGGTAAAAACCCGATGCAAGGCGATCGCGGTCATCTGCATTTTCGGCTATTGGATCTCGGTTACGGACAACGGTCAATTACCATGTTAGTGTTGATCTTGGCCGGTTTTGCCATGATCGCACGGCAAGAAACCCGTGATCTTGCCCCGATCAAAAGCATCAAAAGTGAATAAATCTACTAGCCTTCATTTTCGCGGTAATCGTCGTAAATTTCATCGTCGGGTGAAGGTGAGTCGTCCACATCTTCATAAACAGGTTCGTCGGAAGCGGTGATCGGGGCAGCGGTAGTTGTCACCACATCTGGCTCAATTCGGCGCGGACGTTCTGGCAATGGAAGGGGTTTTTGAACGGCGGGTAATACGGCGCTTGGGGTTTGTGTGACGATCTCATCGCCGGGCGCGCCGGGAAGTGGCAAGGGTAAGCGGTAAATTGACGGCGGTCCACCGGCGGATAAGGCCGGGCGTTCTTTGCGTTGTTGAAGGGCTTTTCGGGCCTTTTGACGTTCGGCCTCTCGTTGTGCGAGAATTTCTGAACGACGCATCGCGATCAACTTGCCATTTTTAAAGGTCGCGCTATCTCCGGTGATATATTCGATCGTGTTTTCGATGATCGCAAGGATGACGATCCCCGCGCCATTTAAGATCGCGATCACCGCAAATAAGGCTGAAAACGAATTGAGGATATTGAGGATTTGGGGTGCAATCGATCCGCCGATCTCATCCGCCAACCCCACCAACACCAATGCTACTACGATCACAAGCAAAACGATAAAAATCGGCTGAAATTCGCGAAATACCTTGGTGTTTGAGGGAATCATGGTATTGCTGATCGCCAAGACAAAATACATCCATAACCAAAAATCCGGCGCGCTCACAAAATGAGCGATCGCGGCGGAGAACGCATCTAATGTGCCGGGTTGTAACAAGGTGAAGGCGGTTTGAAAATCGAACACATTGACCGCAATCCAATAGATGATCACCAACGCGGCGATCGGCGGAAAAATGCTGATCACCGCGACTTTAAAAGGGGGGGCTTTTTTGTGGAGTTTGATAAAGTTGAGGCGTAATTCCGCCACTTCTTGTTTTTCTGGAAACCCGATCGCACGATCGGCGCGGACATCAAACATCCCGGCCGCTAACCAGTAGACGATCTCATGTAAGATCACCCCCGGCAAGAAGAAGGTATAAAAAAAGATCGTGGTGGTTTGAAGGTTTTTGGTGACTAACCAGCCCACTTTAAAGATGTGTTGATGCAACCAGCTTTCCATACTCCGTAAGACGGAAAATAGGAATACCAGCAATAAGGCCGCGCCGATCACGTCCAAGTCGTTATTTACCCTTTGATTTGATCCGTAATTTCGACCAATCGCACAAACTCATCCACTTTTAGCGATGCTCCACCGACCAAGGCACCGTCAATATCGGGGTATTGCATGTATTCTTCCATGTTGGAGGATTTGACACTGCCTCCATATTGAATACGTATGGTTTGCGCGATCGTTTCGCCATACAATTCGGTGATTGTACCGCGTACTGTGTTTTTAACGATTTCGTTTGCAAATTCTCCTGTCGCATTACGTCCAGTGCCGATCGCCCAAATCGGTTCATAAGCGATCACGATCTGTTGCATTTGTTCACCGCTCACCCCTTGCAACGCGGCGCGCAATTGTCCGCTGACAAATTCATGCGTACTACCCGCTTGATTCAAGGCATCACTTTCACCCACGGCAAGGATTGGTTTCAACCCATGCGCCAAGGCCGCTTTCACCTTGCGATTGATGATCTCATCAGTTTCATTCAAGTATTGACGGACTTCAGAATGCCCGATGATCACGTATTCCGCGAGTCCTTGTAACATCGGGGGCGCGATCTGGGAAGTAAATGCGCCCGATGTTTCCCAATGCACATTTTGAGCGCCAACTTTCAGCGGGGTATCCTCTAAGCGATCCGCTACAAAGGGTAAGGCAATAAACGTCGGGCAGATCACGCGCTCCACATTATCAAACCGGATCAATTGTGGCACAAGATCGTTGATAAAGCGCCGCGATTCATCTAAGGTGAGGTTCATCTTCCAATTGGCCGCAACAATCGGGGTACGAGTCATATTCTTTTCTCCTCTGGGTGTGCGATACAGACATCTCATTTTAACCAATAACACAGGGCCTTAGATGAGAGTCTGCGTTATTCTAATCTAAACAAAAAGGGACACTTTGTCTGTGTCCCTCTAGCGAAATTATCAACCTGTTAACCTTAGCGATCGCGGATCGCGGCCACACCGGGTAATTCTTTGCCTTCTAACATCTCTAAACTCGCACCGCCACCCGTGGAAATATGGGTGATCTGGTCAGCAAGTCCCGATTGTTCTACCGCTGCCACTGAGTCACCGCCCCCGATGATGGTGGTCGCACCTTTAGCCGTTTCACCCGCTAAGGCCTGTGCGATCGCAAATGTGCCTTTAGCGAATGTGGGCATTTCAAATACACCCATCGGGCCGTTCCAAACCACCGTTTTTGCGCCGTTTAAATGTGCTTGGTAGGCTTGGATCGTCTCTGGCCCAATGTCATAGATCGCCCAACCTTCCGGCACACCCGCGCTCACCGCGATCGTTTGGGTGTTTGCACCTTCTTCAAATTTATCGCCTAGAACTGCATCAGAGGGGAGAATCAGCTTATCGCCGCCTTTTTGCAGAAGCATCTTAGCGGTTTCTAGCGCCTCATCTTCAACCAGTGATTTTCCCATCGCATGGCCTTGCGCCTTAAAGAACGTGTTGGCCATACCGCCGCCGATCAACAACTTATCGCATTTATCAAGCAGGGCTTCGATCACCGCGATCTTATCTGAGACTTTCGCGCCCCCAAGAATCGCCACAAATGGACGTTGCGGGTTTTCTAAGGCGGTCGCAAGATAATCGATCTCTTTTTCCATCAACAAACCCGAATACGCCGGAAGATGTGTCGAAACACCGACATTTGACGCATGAGCGCGATGTGCCGTTCCGAACGCATCATTGACAAAAATATCCCCTAACGCGGCCATTTTTTGGGCTAAATCAGGATCATTTTTCTCTTCACCTTTGTAGAAGCGGGTATTTTCGACCAACAACACGCCGCCTTGTGGCAATTGATCGATCGCGGCGCTCACTTGATCGCCAACCGTATCCTCAACAAAGGCAACTTCTTGACCTAATAAGGCCGCTAAGGCCGGCGCAATCGGACGTAACGAAAATTCGGGTGTCGGGCCGCCTTTAGGCCGCCCTAAATGTGACATCAAGATCACCGCCCGCGGTGATTGTTCTAAGATATATTGGAGCGTGGGAACGGCTGACCGAATCCGCGTATCATCGGTGATCGTATCACCTTCTAAGGGGACGTTAAAATCCACCCGCACGAGTACCCGCTTGCCATTGAAATCAGCATCACGTACTGTCATTTTGTTCATATTAGGGAAGTCCTTTGATAGACAAAAAAGGGGGGAAAAGAGTTAAACCCCATCCCCCCGATGTAGATTTAGAGGCGATCGCCCATGTATTTCGTTAGGTCAGCCACACGCACCGAATAACCCCATTCGTTGTCATACCAGCTAATGACCTTGATGAAGTTACCGTTTGCATCACTAGAGAGCGCGTCAATGATGCTAGAACGTGGATCACCCTTGTAATCCATCGACACCAACGGCTCATGCGATACACCCAATACACCCTTCATCCGACCATTGGCCGCCGCTTCAAACGCCGCGATCATTTCTTCTTTGGTGGTTTCTTTTTCGGTCACGGCCACAAAATCGATCAACGAAACGGTCGGAGTCGGCACGCGGATCGCCAACCCGTCAAATTTACCCTTCAACGAGGGGATCACCAACGAAACGGCTTTGGCTGCGCCAGTGGTGGTCGGGATGATGTTTAAGGCGGCGGCACGGGCGCGACGTAAGTCCTTATGCGGCAGATCGAGGATCTGTTGATCGTTGGTATAGCTGTGGACGGTGGTCACATAGGACTTGACGATACCAAAACTGTCGTTGATCACCTTGGCGGCCGGCGCAAGGCAATTGGTGGTACAAGAAGCGTTTGAGACGATGTGATGAGTCGCCGGATCATAATTTTCTTCGTTCACACCCAAGCAAACCGTGATGTCCTCATTTTTGGCCGGTGCCGAGATGATCACCTTTTTCGCGCCGCCTTGCAGATGTTTTGAGGCGCTTTCTTTGTCGGTGAAAATTCCGGTGCTTTCGACCACTAGATCGACTCCCAAGTCACCCCACGGTAGTTTCGCAGGATCGCGTTCCGCTAAAGCGGTAATTTCATCACCATCAACCACCAATTTGCCGTTACGCACTTCCACCGTGCCGTTGTACCGGCCATAATTGGAGTCGTAGCGGAACAGGTGAGCCATTGTTTCCAAATTACCGAGATCATTGAATGCAACCACATCGATCTCGTTGCCATAATTTTCGCGCATCGCTTTTAACACTTGACGACCGATACGCCCAAAACCGTTAATCCCTACGCGGATAGCCATATAGCACTTTCTCCTTGCTCAATATAGATAACCAACAGGAACTGCTGTTGAGACAACCCAAATAAATGTAGATCCGTTACGCGGACTCTACCTTTTCAATAATTTTTCCTCTTAGTTGTAAGATAATTTGCGCGAGTTTATTCGGATCATGTCGCCATGGACGATCTTGATCGACTAAATCGGTATAGATGACCTCATAGCGTTGCGCGATCTCGTGTTTGGGTGACACCGCTTGCACATAATGGGTATTTTCACCCGCATTTTCTTTTGGATAAACGTTATTGGCCAACACCGTCTGAAACACACCACGGCCGATGTGTCGTTCTAAGGCGATCACATGATCGGCGACGGTATAACCTTCCGTTTCGCCGGGTTGCGTGGCAACGTTGCAAATATAGACTTTATAAGCGTGTGTGGCACGCAAAGCCTCCGCGATCCCGCGCACCATTAGGTTCGGAAGGATACTGGTATAGAGACTTCCGGGCCCCATAATGATCACCTCCGCCTCTAAGATCGCTTGTACGCTAGGTTCAAACGCTTCTGCATCCTCTGGGGTGATGCTGACCGCCTCAATTTGCCCGCCTGATGCGCCGATTTGCGATTCGCCGATCACCTTAACGACACGATTTTTACCAAGGTATTGGATCGTAGCGGTTAATTTCACGTCTTGCATCGTGGACGGAAACACCCGCCCTTGTAAATTCAAGACCCTAGCGATCTCAATCAGTGCGCTCTCCAGATTCCCACTGATGCCGGATAGCGCCGCGATAAACAGATTTCCGAACGCATGGCCTTCTAGTTCACCTTGCGAAAACCGATATTGAAACAGTTGTGTCATGAGGCTTTCGTCATCGGCTAAAGCGGCGATGTTATTACGGAGATCGCCAGGGGGGAGTACACCTAAATCGCGCCGCAAACGCCCAGAGCTACCACCGTCATCGGCCATGGTCACGATTGCGGTGATATTTCCCGTGTAGGGTTTCATTGCGCGCAAGACTGACGGCAAACCCGTTCCTCCTCCGATCGCCACGACTTTCATCCCTTTGTTTTTACGACTGTGAGAATAGACCACATCGGCCACACTGCCACGCTGAAAACGACGATAAGGGGCGAATAAATTGCGAAAGATCCGATATAGGGCGATCGGTAAGAGCGCCATACCGCCAACAATCGCCATGGACGGATAGATAAGAGGCAGATCGGCAAATTCGACTCCTACTAGCTTGACGATCAGATAAGCAAGGCCACTCGCCATGGACACGATCCCGATCAATAACACCAACAGCCAACGTTTAACGCCAAGGCCGGGTAAAAACCATCGGGTGGACATGCGTCTTGTGTGCATTGGATGAGATTATATCCTATCGCTGCCTGTTTTGAAACCGATAGGCCCCTTGTCGCCATGAGATAAGGATCAAGATCACCGCTCCGGTAGTGGTAAAGATCCCGATCGTGATCGCCGCGTCAAACCAGAGCTGCTCTGGAAACAAACGAATCAAGGTATCTGAATACGGAAATGACCATGTGCCGTCGGCAAAAAACAGTTGATGAAATGTGACAAAAAAGAAATCCCATGCCACCAACGCCGATACCACGATCGTAATAATCAGGGTGATGGTCAATACCCCTCCATGGAACAGATTGCGCCATAAGATCGGACGCGCCCATCGCCATAACCCGATGCTTAGAGCGATCATGATCAATACCCCCAAAAAGAGTACCTGAAAGGCGGCTTGTGTCAAAATTTTCACATCGTGCATATGATGTAGTTCGCGTTCGTTAAACAGCGCTTGACCGTTGGGAAACGTAAGATCGCCTAAAAACGAAATATCGGCATCATTTAACAGGTAGGTGACGGCATAGGTCCCATAGTAGAGACGCTCCTCTGTAGTAAAACCATACCGATCGATTGGAAACCCCGGACGGGTGTATTCTACCTGAAGAAACAGCGGACTCATCACGATCCGAACACTGATCAACACCAGTAATACGGGAGTAGCGAGGGTGATAAAGCCGCCTATAACAAGCGAGAAAAGTTTGGGTGTGTTTGTCATAAAATTTTCAACTGGACAATTAGTTGGCTAAAGCTACAATCATGCGGTTGATTGTCGGAATAAACCACCGTTTAAGGAGCCAATTATGCGATTTTTTCAGTCGCGAGTCATGCTAGCACTGGTGCTACTCGCGCTTGTGATGGTGCCATTAGCGGCACAAACCAATAATACCATTACTGTGTCCGGTTCAGGGATTGCCGCAGAAGCGTTTAACGCCCTGCTTGCCCAAAGCGGCCTTGATGCCGCTAATTTTACCGTAACAGTCAAGGGTTCTGAAGCGGGGATTTCGGATTTTTGCTTAGGAGCGGCCGATATTGCCCTCACGACGCAAGCGATGAATGTTGCTGAAGAACAAAACTGTCGTAACAATAACATCCAATTTTCCGAATTGCTGTTAGGGTACGACTCACTGGTGTTTGTCACCGGTACGGAAAACACCTATCTCACTTGTCTTACCACCGATAACCTAAATGCTTTGTTTGCCCCTAGCGCCACCGGTGAAACCACCACTTGGGACAAGATCAACGCGGAATATCCCGCTGATGCGATCAGTGTGATTATCCCATCCCAAACCACACGCACCTTCGGCCGTCTGGATTTGTTGATCAATGGGGAAGGTGTGCGCCGTGACGCGCAAATCGTCGCCGATGAGACCACCGTCGTTAATGCGATCACCGCAAGCAGCATCGGCGTAGTACGACTTGCTACTTTACAAGCTTTGAATCCCACCGATGTTAAACCGATCGAGATTCAAAATGACTTGTTAGGGACGTGTGTTGCGCCCAATATCGAAAACTTGGGCAATCGGTCTTATCCGTTTACCGATCGCTTGTTGATGTATGTGAAGATCGGCAGCTTAAATAAACCTGATCTCCGCCCGTTTTTAGAGTTTGCTGTGGGTGAAAGTGCCGCGAATGTGATTACGACCAGTGGTTTTAGCGCGCCAACCGCCGCCAATTATGCTCAAATGCAGGCCGCTGTCCAAGCGAATGATTTTGGGCGTATCTTTACACGCGATGTCACCTCATTCCAAATTCCCCCCGGCGTTTCTGGTGCGGTGAGTTTGAGCGGTGTCACCGGAACGTTCGATTTTTTCACCGGGCTTACGACCAACCTACAGACTGAGTATCCGTCCTTAACGTTGACCACGACCTTTGCCGGTGAACCCGCCGGGATGCGTCGCTTCTGCAATGGGGAAGTAGAAATTTCGGTGATCTACGGCGATCCGACCGATGAACAACGCACCAATTGTAATGCCAATAACATCGCTATTCAGACCATTGAATTAGGTAAACAAGCGGTTTTACTGGTCAGCAATAGCGCGAGTCCTTATGCCGCGTGCTTAAAAACCGATCAGGTCTTGAATATCTTCAAGGCGCAAGCCACGCTCCCCACCCATTGGAATCAGGTGGACACCGCTAACCCCGACGGGCAGATGTTCTTGTTCACCCCCTCATTAGGCAGTTGGTTAACGGATCTGCTCTTAACCGATCCCACTACTGGAATCCCATTGCCGCTCCGTAGCGACACAGAACAAAATGACGATCCCTTGTATCGGGCCGCCGCCGTCGGTAATGTCCCTACCGGACTCACTTATCTGACTTGGCAAGAATATCAAGATGTTTTGGCGAACAACCAACAAAACATTCAACTGGTCGGGATCGATAATGGGAGTGGGTGTATCACCCCTTCACTTGAGACAATCAACGACGGCACTTATCCGCTCATGCGGACGGTGAACCTTGTCACCTCGCGTCTAAATATCTCTAACCCGGCGGTGCAAGCTGTAGTATGGTCGATCTTTACCGATCGTAATCTTGATGCGTTACAAAACGCTGGGTTCGCGGGTTATACCTTAGAGGAACTAATTAACAAACGCGATCGGGTGCAATCTCTGTTTAACTCTGCCTCCGCTGCCGCGATTTTTGCCCCGCCGATTATCCCAGATCCAGCGGATGCTCCGGTGATCGTGCCGGACGGTCAAGCGACCCCTGAAGCAACTCCCGAAGCGACCCCGGAAATGACGCTTGAAGCGACTCCGGAGACAACTCCGCAAGTGACCCCCTAAGTTCATTAGCGGGTTATCACCATTACCAGACAAAAATGAGCCGATCAACCTTGATCGGCTCATTTTTATGATACTTTTTGAGAGGGAATGATCCCTTCTCAAATCGTGTGTTTCTGGTTTTATGGCATCGGGATCAGCGGCAAACCACCCGACCATTCTAAGCTGATGTCATCAAAGTAAGCGCGTCCAGTGGTGTTCCGACTCCAGAACAACACGCGCACTTGCACTGCATTGTCTTCAGCTAGGGTGATCGTCAACGGTTGATTGGTCACTGGGTCAAGCAACTGCACGTAAGTCGCGCTGACGGTGTTGTAACGTGCTTGCACCCGTTGCACCGTACCATTGGCGTATGTCACGACGATACGAACGCGGAAGTTCGGTGCGCCAGTAGACCGCGCAAAACCACGCAAGGTTAACACGTCACCCGCGCTCAACGTCACCAAACTTAGATCGGCACGTTGTTGTAAGATGCTGTCTTCGGTTGCGCCGTCACCACGGAACATAAAGGCACAAGTGCCTGTACGTGCGATACTCGCATCACATAGGCGACGTTCACCGCTTGCGCCACGAATGCCCCAGAAGTCCGCGATTCCATCAACCGGATTGAGGTCGTCTTCAAAGCTACGATTGCGTAGCAATTCAATATTCCCACTTGGATCAGGGGTATTGGTCGCGGTCGCAGTCGGTGCTTCTGGTGTATTGGTTGCTGTTGGCGACACAGGGGTTTCAGTGGCCGTCGGTGGAATTGGCGTTTCAGTGGCTGTTGGCGGCACAGGGGTTTCAGTGGCGGTGGGAGGTACCGGTGTGTTGGTAGCCGTCGGCGGCACAGGGGTTTCAGTGGCCGTTGGTGGGACAGGTGTCTCAGTGGCGGTGGGAGGTACAGGTGTGTTGGTGGCCGTCGGCGGCACAGGGGTTTCAGTGGCGGTGGGGGGTACAGGTGTATTGGTGGCCGTTGGAATTTGAGTGGTTAAGTTCAAGCCAACAATCACCGGATCATGATCCGAGGTACGGAATTCATCTGGCGCATAGAAGATCGTCTGTTGATTGACCGTCTTAAAATTGGTGTTATAGTCCAATACCGTCGGTTCATCAGCATTGATGTGATATTCCGCCGCACCCGTGACTTGGCTTAACAAACTTGGACTGGCCAACGCATGATCCAAATAACCGGATTGACCGTCAAATACATACGAGTAAGCCACATTGCCGGCCCCGATAAATTGCGCGATCAGGTTGGTGTATCCGGCCGTGCCAGTCAAATAGGTGATCGGATCTTCCATCGCATAGGCATTTAGATCGCCTGCGATCAGAATATCCGTGTCACCTGTGCCAGTCGGATTCGTGGCTAACCAAGTGGCTAACTCGACCGCGGCACGTACACGATCCGCGTTCCAACACGATTGACCGTCACCCGTATCATAGTTTTCACCATAGAGCGGATCGGTGTAATTCGGGTTGCCAACACTGGGACAACTCCCTTTAGATTTAAAGTGGTTCGCCACGAAGATGAACACTTCGTTGTTAGAGATTTGACGGAATGCTTGTGCCACAGGCGGACGTGTATTCCGGTTAAATGGATCGATATTATCCAAGATCCCGGTTGTGCCGATCGGTGTGACAGCGGCGGTGCGATAGATAATCCCAACGCGGATCGCATCGGTGCCAACGCGGCCGGTATTGATAAACGCATACGTCCCCGGCGCGGTTTCGGCATTCAAACCGTTAACCAAATCTTGTAACGCAATCGTGGGGCCATTGGCACCGCTATTATCGTTCGGGATGTCATTTTCGAGTTCATTGACCCCGATCACATCCGCATTCAGAGCCAACAACGCCGCGATTGTTTTATCACGTTGACGGGTGAACTCTGTCGCATTTTCTGCGCCACGACAGTTGCTATTGGTGTAGGTACCCGATTGATAACAAGCGCTGAAGGTGTTGAAATAGTTCAACAAGTTCATGCTGGCTACCCGCAACGTTGCGCCAGCACCTACGCTTGGGGCTTGTGTTGGACGGGTGTTCAGGTGATTCCAGGTTGGGGCACTGCTAAGATGCAAGCGATAACGGAACGGATTCGACGATGAGTCCGGGTTACGTGGGTTACTTTGGGTGTATACCCCGGTAACTGAACCCGTCGAGTCGCCATGCCGTAGGGTATTGCTTGCGGTCAAGCTTGGGAATAACGCGATCGGATCAGGATTTTGGAATTTGCTACCGTCATCCAACAGCACGCGACTCCGATTATTGAGGTCTTGTTGCGCTTGAGCAGGCGCACCGGGCATCAGGTAATTGGTTGGTTGGAATAACCGTCCACTCACCGAAACCGCAATATGTGAATAACGTCCCAATTCAAACATTTCAGTGACAAACAATGGCCCCGTGACCGTCACCAACATGCCTTCATAGTTTTCTTGGTCGTTGATATTGCTAAACGGCAAATTGATCACGGTTGGAGTCACGGTCGCAACGTTAGAACACGCTTGGACTGCGGTGGCCGAGAGTTGGGTTTCTGTCTGGCTGGTGATACCCGTTAAGAAAGTGGAGTTTGCCGCGGCAAATTCTGATACTGTCCCTGTGACGCGGACATATTGACCCACCGTTACATCTAACAACAAGGGCGCGGGGTCAAACACAAAAATCCCGTCCGAAGTGTTGGTATTGCTGTCACCTGTTGGATCTTGGATGAAGAACCCGTTTAATTGATTGCTGTTTTGGAAATCAGCCGTTACGACACCATCAACGGTGAACGTCCCTGATAGACCGAATTTCGAGCCGTTATCTTGTAATTCGTAGATCCGATCGGTAGAGCTACCACACACCAACGGAGCGGCCGTGGTAAATGAGAACGTCGGGCTGCTGGCCATAGCTTCGGGCGTGCCGTCAAGATCCGTCACCAAGGTGCCATTAATTTCTAAAACACAGTTGACACCAGGATCAAGGTTAACGTTCGGGTTCAATGTGTAAATTCTTGGTCCACCCGTCACCGTGATATTGGCAAATGGGATCAACACCGTATTACAAGTCAGGTTGAACCAAGACCCAGTTACGGTGACATCTTCGTTAAAAGTCACCACAATGTTGCTGTCTACGGGGACATCAATCGCCCCATTGGTCGGACTCATGGTTTGAACAGAAGGCGGTACTCCGTTATCCCCATTGTTGTTACAATTGGTCACAGTAATGTTAATGTCATCGATCCCGACCCATTCATCGTTACCAGAGGCGTTGGCGGTGATCACGCGGATCTGAATGGTTCCTACACCATCAACGGCAGCCGGAAGTGTGACATTAACCGGAGTCGTTTGTGTGGCGCTACCTCCTGTGGTCGCATCAGACACAAACGCGGCTGACACGTTTGTCCATGTACCGCTTGTGCCTAAGCGATATTGCAATGCGACTTGTTGAATCGCATTATCCGCTGAACCATCTATATCGCGTACCACATAAGCGACATTGACCGTATTCACATGCGTAGTGTTCAGATTGATCAGGATGTTGGGAGCATCTGCTGTACCAGAGCCTTGTAAAGCGACTACCGGATTCGCGATCCCGTCAAATTCAGCCACACCCCCATTACTGATAACTGGGTTGTTTTGATTCGCGATCACATCGACCGCACTGGTCACATCACCTGTGATTGTTTGTGGATCAATTCCGGTAGGACTACCGGCATCAATATCACCCAAATACCCAATAATACTGGGTACACCGTTCCAATTATCGTTGGCTGTGATCAACGAGGCATTAGACCAATTTTGCGTAAACGCTGCTGGGGTTGCCCCAAAGCCAGAACAAAATGAAAATGCGGTATTATCCGCACGCACCACCGGCAAGACCGAAGGCGAAAAGGTCACTGTTAACGCAAAAAGCGCCAACAGCATTCCCAATAAACGAACTTGGGATTTTTGCATAAGGCAAAAGACTCCTAATGACTCATCTAAAGAACAAAGGGTACAGCGCAAGAAGTATTACATAAGCTGTTTAAGGAACGAATGCGCCTTGTTTAAATCACCTTAAACATCAAATGAGGCTTCCCATATCTAAATTATAATAGATGTAAGAGGACTTGCAATTGTCCTTATTTCATGACAGAGGTGATCGGCATCGATATTTTAACTACAGCACATCTGATTTCATCAAAAGCAAGAAAAAACCATCTTGGGTGAGGGCAATCGCTTAAAAAACAGAATATTTGTGCTATCCTTCATCTAACACCCTTCCACCTCAATTTTCGCCTTCTCATGAAGGGCGATTCCGTCGGGATTTTTGCATCCTCAAGTTTGATCTTACGTATGCGACCGCCGAAAAAGTTTTTCATGTTGAAGCGATGTCGCTAAGGATGGACGATCGCACGGTAAAAATTGTGCTATATTTATCAACAGTATGGATCAATCATCCATACCCAACACTTGGATTTCTTCGCTACTGCGAACTGGGTTATAACGCCCGATCACGATCCAAAAGAACAGATTGAGGATGAAGGCGATCAATAGGGCATTCCAAAAGGCGCTTAGGAGTGTGAGATAACTCATATAGACAAAGATCAAAACACCGGGAAACAGTGCAAACAAGACCAACACCCGGCGGCGATATTGAGTCTCGGTGCGCTGAACGGTGAAAAACATCAAACTAAAAAACACGGTTAGCAGTAATTGATAATTGTCACTCATATTTGTAACATACCGTAAGTGGATCGATAGTGCTATTATAACGCGGCGGTTTGCTGTAAAATATGATCGGTAGGGGTGATTTTCATCGGAATCTCACTTTAACTGTACCGTAATGTACAGAGAGGAAACGTATGGCAGATATTACGATCTCCAGTCATGAACAGGTCACATTGGTACAAGTTGATGGACGGATTGATAGCATGAACGCCAATCAACTAGGGACTGCGCTTGAAGAACAAATCAAAAATGGAAATATTCACTTGGTCTTGGATCTTTCGCATGTCGATTTTATGAGCAGTGCGGGCTTGCGTGAATTGGTGAACACTCTGAAAAAAGTTAAAAAGGCTGCCGGGGATATGCGAATCGCACAGCCGTCACCGCGTGTACGCGAAGTGTTAGAGATGGCCGGCTTGGATACCATCTTCTTGATCTTTGATACACAGGGTGAGGCGGTCGCGAGTTATTAACTCACGCCCGGATGGGGGTATCGTTGTTATGACTAACACCATCTACCGCTTGACGATCCCCGCCAGCCTTGATGCCATTGAGGAAGCGTGTCATTTCGTTGGGCAGGCCGCTGAACAAGAGGGCATGGGAGCAGATGGCGTGTATCATTGCGCGCTTTCAGTTGAGGAAGTTTGTACCAACATTATTGAGCATGGGTATGAAGGCGATCCCAATCATGATATTGAGATCGCATGTTATGTGATCATCAACGGTGGCGAACGTTTCTTTTCGATCACCATTAGCGATGATGCACCTGCATTCAACCCATTAAGTATCCCCGATCCAGACCCAGCTACCCCCCTTTGGGAACGCGAAGGTGGGGGATGGGGGATCTTCTTTGTGAAAAAATATATGGATCGGATCGCTTACGCACATCATCATCACCGCAATCATTTCACCTTTGATAAGGCGCTCCCCTAAATATGTCATGGCAACCCTTCCCGCCACGACCAGATGTCATCTAGATTGACTTGTCCGGCGGGGGGGAGATAATTCCCCTCACAATCTTGGGCGGTGCGTGGGAGATCATCGCGTGGCACAAGTAACGGTTGATCTGGGTTGAAGTAATTCCATGTTGCCCGTGAAATCCCTTCCACCAGGGGCCATAAACGCTCAAAATCCTGAAATTCAGTGTCTTCCCACAAAAATACCGAAATCACATAATTACGTCCATTGGGGGAATACACGATCCCCGCGTCTCCTACCGTGCCGCCTAACCAACCGTTTTTATGAGAGATGCGTGTCTCCATTGGCAATCCACCTTGTAACAGGCGTTGTAGATCATTAGCGCTCATCAACTCCAACATCTGCCGGCATTCACGCTGTGTAAATTCACCATTTTCGTAGATCGTCATCAACCCCGAACCATAATTCGCGCAATCGTAGATCATCGCGAACATCGTGCCAAGATCTTCGGCCGTCGTCTGATTAAACGGATCGGGATCGGTGTTGAAGTTAGCGTTGGGTTGGGTGCGAGGGCGTGCGATTGCGCCCAACTGTTGACCCGCGACTCCCTCGGTATACGGTGCGATCAAAAATGTATTGCCCGTGCCGATCTGCTGTAAGGTTTGGGTGATGCTGGTTAACCCATTAAACTGATCACCCCCGCCGATCAATTGGATCAAGGTATTTGATGAACTATTGCGACTGCATAACAGCGAGTTGGCGAGGATGTACGCTTCATCGGGAGTCGGTTGATCTTCATTCACCCGATAAAAATCGATCATAATAGGCACTTTGGTCGTACTTGCTGCGGTCATCGCGACATCACCCAGCAGATTGATCTCTTCACCCGTTTGCAGATCCATGATAAAAATTGAAGCGATCGACCCTTGTGCATCGTAGATAAACCCCTCGGAGTCCAAATAATCTACGATCAATTGACGTAAGGTTGTCAAATTCGGGCGACTTTGCGCGGAGTCACCGATTGGCAAGTTCACTACCCGATTCACCGGATCATAGAGCGCGGTGTTAATGAGGCGTTTTGCCGCTTCAACATCCAATTGAGATCCGGTCACACCCTCATACACAGTTAATGTGACAACATCGTAACCGGGTTGACCCGCCGGCCGATCATAACGATCGGCGATGTCTAAGAGAAAATCTGTAAGCAAACTTTCTTGATATGAAGCTGCTAAATTGATCGTCGCACTACGGCCCGGCGGCTGTCCCGTCAAGTAATTAAAAAACCGTGACCAGAAGTTCGCGGTGGTTTCGCTGGTCTCCAAAGCGGAGGCTAACATCGTATCGCTATTCACTTGGAAACCGACCGCACTTGGTTTGAGGATGATCGGACTTTCGCCATAATACAACACGACATCTTGTTGAAAAGCATTTTGCCATCTCAACACGGCATCTCGTTCTGATAATCCGCTCACATCCACACCGGCCACGATCACACCGGGCGCGAGAACGTTGTCTTGTTGGCTAAACTGTACCAATTCCAAGATAAAGATCGCTCCAGCTGCTGCCAACAAGGCCCCGGAGAGAATCGAAAGTACAGGTAAACCACGCCGCTTTTTACGACGTGACATTGCGGCGGTGGTGGTGGCCATCGTTCGCTCTCATTTCTACCGCTTTGGCAATTGATTGTTGATGAAACAGGATTAACTTAGGCAATTGATCCGGTGCAAACCAACCATAACTTAACAATTCACTGCTTAGCTCACCAATTGGCAGCTGTGCTTGACATAAATAGGCGATGTCTAGGTGATACCGATAACTGATCTCGGTCAATAAAACCGATTCCACCCGACTCGTTAACTGTAATTCTTCTAAGAGTTCGCGTTCGAGTCCGCGATAGGGTTGTTCGTTGGGGTTGATCCATCCACCCGGAAGCCCCCATGGTGTGAGCGGATGTAAGACATGCTCCACCAACAAAACTTGGCCGTGTTCATTAAAGATCACGCCGGCCACCCCGATCGTATACTTGGGTTGGAACAATCGCCAAACAAAATGACCGATCGCGATGATCCATGGCACGCGCTTGAGCGCGTTTGCGATCCGTTGGCGTAACCCTAAGCTAAGTTTAGATTTTGTGTGTGTTGTCATAACAGGGGAGTGTATATGAGGGATGCGGATAGCGTCAACCGTCAAGCGCGATCAAACCGTCCTTTAGCGTCACACAAACCAGAATGAAACGGACAAGGTATCTTGCCCCGTGATATAATTCCCTTAGCGGCTTGCTTGATAATGTGTTTAGGCATTTATGGACTTCCTAGAGATCTTGATTCGCCCTCCCGGTGATTTAATCTACTTTCTGCTCACAATCGCGATCAGCTTAGCGAGTTTATTTATGTTGTTCGGTGTTCGACGACACCGTGATCAAACTTTGATCTATTACGGGGTCGCTTTAAGCGGCGTAGTATTGTGTTGGGCAATGTTACTGGGTGGGGCGGTGATCTCCTTGCTCTTTAACATTTCGGCTGATTCGATCTTACCCCCCCTAGAACGCGCTGTACAAGTTTTAACGCTGATCTTGTTGATCTGGGTTTTTTTAAGTGCGGATCATCAACGGTGGGGACAGTTGCCCAATTTGATCTTATCCTTGATGATCATGTTGACCTTAGTGGGCTACCTTTGGACGGCCACCCAATGGTCACAAATGGTCAGTTTTACCAATTTTAATGCCAGCCCATTACATCGGATCTGGACAATCGTGCCACTGGTGTTATGTATATTCGCTATGGCGGTAACGGTGTTCGGTTTCCGGTCGATCGTAGACGCGCCGTTAAAGTTGGTGTTCTTTTTGATCATCGCGATCGGGTGTGGGTTAAGTGTATGGCAGATCCCACCGGGACATTATGCCGGGGCGATTCGCCTTGCCTTTGTCACGGGGATCGGGATTACCATCGCCTTAGTTTATCGGGCGATCACTTTGCGTTTAGAGACCCGCAACCATTTAGCCTCTCTCCCAGTTTTAACAACTCCATCCCCTATCCCGTTAGGAGAACTCTCTGTGTCAAACACCGCGATGCCGATCGAACGCGAATCCGCTAAATTGTTACGTGCGCTAGGGCTGATTCTTGAAAACTCCACACCGGAAAGCGTTCCACTACAAATTGTGAACACCTCGCTTGAATTATTACGTGCAGAAGTTGGCGCGCTTTTACGGTTACAGGATGTCAATTATGCTGACATCACAGCGGTCTATGATCGCTCAATGCAACGCAATATCACCGGTATCTCGCTCAACTTAGAGAATCAACCCACCTTGATCAATGTGTTGCAACGTCGCGCTCAACGCCCTTTGTTTCCAGATCGCAATCCGAATGAATTAAGCGACATTTACGCCCGATTGAATATTCAGCAAATTGGGCCGGTGTATTTTCAGCCGTTGATCCATGATCAACAGATCATCGCGGTGCTGTTGGTCGCTTTGCCCTATACCAAACGTGAACTGTACAGCGAAGAAACCGAATTGTTAAAAGGGATCGCGGTGATCGCCGCTGGCGTTTTGGCCTTAAGTTATCGCGCCCATGAGAGCATGTTATTGGCCGAAGAACGTGCGATCCAAGCTATGATTCAGGGTGTTTCACCAATGCACATCCCGGATCAACAAGTGATCGCGGCGCGTCAAGAGTTGCAAGCCAGTCTACAACTAGCGCGTGAACAGATCAACGATTTATCAAAACAAGTCATGACTCTTCAAGTTGAGTTGGATAAAGAGCGCACTCGGATCACATCTGCTTTAGGATTTAGCGATGAAGATCTCAGTATCTCGCAACGCATCACCGCGATCAACAGCGAACAGGAAAATCTCCGTAGCGAACGCGATCAACTCGCCCGGCGTTTACAAGAGGCCGAAACAACCTTAAGCGGCTTGACCGCGCAAGATGACAACCGCGTCGTAAAAGACATGATCGCGGTGTTACAACGTGAACGAGATGAGCGCATCCGTGAACGGGATCGCTTGCAAGCGGAATTAGATAATCTGCGACGCAATCAGGGCCTAACCGTACCTGAATCGTTAGACGAAATGTTAGAGCGCATGACCCATGAAAAAGCCGAATTACAACGGGAGCGGGATGAGGTCAGTGTGCGCCTAAATGAGATTCAAGGACAAATGCGCCAATTGGGAATTGAGGGCGGCGCGGCCGGTTTAGCCTACTTGATCGGTCAATTGTATGAGCATCGCACCCAACTGCGCGATAAAAACGATGTTTTACAGCGCGAACGCGATCGGTTGTTAGCGGAAAATCAAACTTTACGCCAATTCCAAGACTCGGATAAGATGATCAAAGCGCTACAAGAGCAGATCAAACACCTTGCTGCGGATCGTGAGGCCGCGCTCACTCAACGCGATCAATTGCGCGCACAGAATCAGGACTTGGCCGAAAAAATCGACTCGGTGAAAGAGCATCGCGCACGCCTGTTAGCGCAATCTTTGGGGTATGAACAGGAACTCCAAGAGGCTCACGACGAACAAAAGACACTACGGGCAGAAATTCAACGCTTAGCGGATCAAGTTAGCACCTTAAATCATCAGCTCAATAAACTATATGCTGAACAACGGGTCAAAACCCCGTCAAGTGGCGTTGAAGATCCCAAAGTGATCAACGCGCTTCAGACTATGGTCGCCGATTTATCCGAACAGCGTAATTCCTTAGAACGTGAGCTTAACTTGATGCGCGCTTCTTTGGCCGAGGTCAAAAATCGTGCGGAAGCAGCTGAAATTCGCGCCGATAGACATCTGATCACCTCTGAAGGTTACACCACCCAAAATAGCGATGTGGTGATCAGTTTAGTCCAAGAATTACGCACCCCCATGACCTCAATCATCGGTTATGTGGATCTGTTATTGGCTGAATCCGCGGGCATTCTTGGTGAGATGCAACGCCGCTTTTTAGAGCGCGTCTCTGCCAATGTCAGCCGCTTAGGGTTGATGTTAGAGGACTTGATCCGCTTGACCGCCTTAGACACGGGTAATTTTGTGCTTGCGCCAACCCCCCTAGACTTAATCGCGTTAATTGAGGATGCGATCACCAATGCTGCCGTACAGTTTCGCGAAAAAGGCCTGACGGTGACGATCGAACTAGAGGAAAATTTGCCGTTGCTCAACGCCGATCATGATGCGATGCGAGAGATCATCGGTCAGCTCTTGACCAATGCTTATCTGGTTTCACCCCCTGATACCGACATTTACATCAAAGCGATGCAACGCGAAGTCCGTTTATTAGACGCACAAGGACAACCTTCCACAAAACGCTGTCTCTATGTCTCGGTAGAAGATCGAGGTGGCGGGATCGAACCAGAAGATGAGGCCCGCGTTTTCGCCCGTAAGTACAAAGCAGAAAACCCGTTGATCAAAGGCTTAGGGGATACTGGGGTAGGGTTAGCGATCGCTAAATCGTTAGTTGAGGCCCATGACGGTGTGATGTGGTTAGAGACCAAGCTCAATCTTGGCAGTAATTTCATCTTTGTGATCCCAATCGAGTCGGTCTAAATCGGAGGCGTGATGATCGAACGCGATTTTGGAAATGAACTGCTGGCCGCGTTGTTAGCGGTCGGGATCATCGCGTTCGCTTTGGTATTTGGGATCTTGTTGACTCTTTCATCGAATCCAACCATACCGGATGCGACTCCCACGGCAACCTTGATCGCACGCATTGAGACGATCTCGATGACGGCCTTACCCGATACTCCCACACACACACCGACAGTGACATCTACCACATCGCCTACCCAACCTCCGACTCTGATGGCAACCAAAACCCGCTTACCGACTTTAAGCCCAACGCTTACCCATACCTTCACCGTAACGCCCACCGAACGTCTACTTTCACCCACGCCGAGTCTTACCCGCACGATCCGCCCAAGTTTGACATCCTCCCCAACCCAGACGGCAATTATGACTTCCACGTTTACTTTATCACCCAGTTTGACCCCAACCTTACGGCCGTCGGTGTCACCGAGTCGCACCGTCATCCCGCGTCCAACTGCTACGTTTACCGCGTCACCCAGTTTGACTCCATTTCCTATCGGGACATCTGGCATCCGTCCGACTCCGACCCCTACGTTTACCCCGATCGCGTCATCAACCCCGTTAAGTTGTGTGCCGCCTTCCGGTTGGATCGCTTACATTGTCCAGAGTGGCGATACCTTGTTTTCTTTGGCCCAATCCGTTGGAGCGCGCTTGCAGACCGTGCAGACTGCCAATTGTTTAACCGATGCCGATCGGATCTTAGCGGGAGATGTCTTGTATTTACCCGTTGCGCCGATCACCCGTGAACGTTGGGGATGCCAGTCTCCAGAGATTGCCGCGATCACCCGTCCAATCGCCGGTCAACGGGTGCAAGGGGTGATCACCCTGAACGGCACAGCGACCTTAGATCAATTTTGGTATTACAAGATTGAAGTCCGTCCGGACATGGCTACGGTCTACAATTTTTACGGCCGTTATGAGACTCCCGTGCGAAATGGCCCACTTGCGACCTTAGACACCCGTATCTTCGGGGGCGGGTTACATTGGGTGCGTTTAGTGGTGGTCAATTTAGACGCATCGACTCCACCTGAAGCGATCTGTGTGATCCCTTTGTACTTTAACTAAGCGATTCGACTATCGACACCTCACTTAGCTACCGTTAAACTACCCTAATTGATTTTTAAGAAGGGACTTACGCATGAAACGAGTGCGTCAATTTTTTGGGTTTCTCTTTTTTCGGGTTTTCCCGATCCTACTAATTTTAGGGATCGCTTATTTTGGTCTACAAGTCATTCAATCTCTGGTGCGTGTTTCCAACGAGGGTGCGTTATATCAATCGCGTTTGCCCTTATATGCTCAAACTGCAACCGCAATGAACGGTGAGTCGCAACTCATCCGTGTGATGTTCCGACAAGTGTTTGCGACCGCTACACCGCGTGCAAATCCTAGCTTTGCCACTGCAACGCCATTAACCACCCATACCCCAGAGGCAGCGATAGGGCAGGCCACGATAACCTTACCTCCGGTCGGAACACCGTTCCAAGTCCCAACTGTGTTACTTCCCGAAAGTGCCGCTGAAGGCTTATCCTTTGGTGGAACGGCGATCCCTACGGCTGTCACACCGATTGATCGGCAAGGAAAAGATCTGGTCAACATCTTGTTATTAGGTCAAGACAATGAGATCACCGGAGATAGCCTTGCCCGCACCGATACGATGATCGTGGTTTCGATCAATCGTGGGACTGGTACGGTATCGATGTTAAGTTTACCGCGTGATATGTATGTTTATATGGTCAACGGCACGATGGGCCGATTGAACACAGTTTACGCGATAGGGGATGCGATCGGGTGGACGGGGGGCGGCTTTTTCTTTATGCGTCAAACGTTGCTCTATAACTTTGGGATCAACGTACATTTTTATGCGCTTGTGGACATCAGCGGTTTTACCGAAGCGATCGATATTCTCGGTACGGTGGATGTGGCTGTGGATTGTGCGATTACCGATCTCCCCTTGATCGGTGCAGAATTACCGCGTGGTGTGATCGAATCCGAAACTGAGGAAGGTTTTTATACGTTGCCTGTGGGTTACTATCAGATGACTGGGCCGGAAGCGTTATGGTATGCCCGTTCACGGCATAGCGGCACTGATTTTGATCGGGGCCGCCGCCAACAGCAATTACTCCGTGCTGCTTGGCGTAAGGCACGCGATACGGGGATTTTAACCAGTCTACCTTCATTATGGTCAGAGGCGACACAAATTGTCGAGACGAATCTGGGTTTTAACGAAATGGTGAGCTTGCTTCCGATCGCGCTTAACCTCAATTCTAACTTGATCGAAAATTACACCATGATCCGCACCTATCACACCGAACCATGGCAGACTCCCGACGGTGATTTTGTCCAGATTCCCTATCCTGAGCCGGTGCGCCAATTAATGGAAGATTTTTACACCCCTCCCACTGAAAATCAGGTCGCGATCGATGCCGCACAAATTCGGGTCTTAAACGGCACGACTCAACTCAATTGGGATCTGGTGGCGGCCGATCGACTCGGCTACAGCAGCTTTAATGCGATTGCCGCGGGGCCGGCAGATAATCTTGAATACCCGTCCACGATCTTAATCGATTACACGGGACAATCCAAAGGCAGTAGCCTTAATGAAATTGCCCGTATTTTAAACGTGCGTCCGGAAAATATCCGAGTACAACCCGATCCGAATCGTACTGTGGATTTTGAGGTGATTTTAGGCACGGATTACAATTCATGTACCTTTGCCGGCCGCTAAGATGTTTAGGAGAGGCGATCCTCAAAATAGGATCGCCTCACTAGGTTTATGAGGGGCGATCGCCCAAGCGGACAAAACGAAACATCCCGCCTTCTGTTGCTTCAATCAGTCCGCGGCTTTGCAGTTGATTCAAGAGCGTTTGAGCTTCTCCGTCCGCTAGTCCAAAAATATCCCGTAATGCACCTACGCTTAACCAACCCAGATAGGCGGCTAACATCGCGGCCTGTTGGGTGGATGTTGGGCTGGTGGGGGTAGCGCTGCGTAGTGGCCCCGTGTCTGGTAACACCACATTGGGGTTAAGCATTCCGGTTAGCCCCGTCCGACCGCTGATCGCCTCGTTAGGGACTTCTTGTTTTCGCACTTGTACCGCGGTTTGCCAATATTCTACTGCTGCGCTGATCTCACTTTGAGGCACAGCGCACAATTCGACCGGGATGATCTCTTTTTCATCCCCTTCCACAATAAACGCATCGATAAACCGTAACAGGGAACTATGGAAATTTTTAAGTTTTTCGCCCATTTCTGGCGCACTAGAACGCATCAATATTTGAGTATTGATCAAACGATCTAAGGCGGCCGGAAGATCTGCGCGTTGAGTCAATGCCAGCAGTAGATGAATGCCGACCTGCACCCCGTTGATCAATAGATCGCGTATCAGGGGAGTCAATTTCTCTTGGAAGGGGGCGAAGGTCTCATCAAACAGAGGATCGAGACTAATCACCATGCGGGGAAATTCCAATTTGCCTTGTTCACGCATCCGGGCGTTATAGGCTTTAAGGCTATTGACTCCTTCTTCATAGAAGCTATCAAGGCGCTTTTGGATCTCTTGGGTCAATCCGGTGAGCTTTTGCACCAGATCTTCACCGTCTTTCACTTGTGGCCCGAGTGAATGCGGTAAAGAAGCGAGTCCCTGATACGCATCACTTCCTTTTCCAGCTAAAAGGAGGCGGATCTCACTGGGAGTATTAAGTAGCACCAAAGTGAGCAGAATGCCGCTGATCAGATGTTGTGTTGCGGCGCTCTCACCGATCATCAACAGATGTTGTGTTTCTTCTAGATCGCGCACAATCAGCTTTTGATCTAGGGTGTTACCGAGTGTGAATGCTAACAGCGACTGATGATCGCGAAACGTACCGCGTACCAACATCCGACGCAAGCTTAAAGGACGATGTTTATCGGTGCGAAGGAATAAACCCACTTGTTCCGGAGCATCTTCCACTTGGGGTAAAAACCCTAAGCGCCATTCTTTATGTTTTTCGGCGATCTGCCCGATGCTTCGGCGTAATTCCGGGATCGTGACCGTCCGCCGATTCCCGACGCGACCCATAGTACCCAGTTGTAGATAGAACAAGGTATAAGACGGGGTAGGGCGATGATTGACGACTTTGGCGGGAGTCTCTAACGCATTGAGTTCATCTTGCAGTTGGATGATCAATTCCCGCATTGATCCATCCCCCCCTGGTGGCGCTGCGCCCTGATCCAAAATATCCGCAATCGCAGGGGTAAGCCAATTTATGTTATCCATCCGGCTGAAAAGCTGCGGCATGGGATCATCTCCTTAGATTGGTGTTTTTGATCTCGCTTTCATTTTAATCTGACTAAGGGCCTTAAGGCAAAACAAAAAGGGAAGCTATTTAGCTTCCCTAACAAGATAGTCGGGGTGACGGGATTCGAACCCATGACCTCTTGTACTCCCTTCACATTTGACGGCGCATTTGCCGTAATGTGAAGGGTTTGTGTCCTATGAAATTGTTAAGGTGCAAACCACTGTATTTGTTCAGTCACCGTAGCAGGCCACCCCGTCTCCATCTCTATCCAACCCACAGCGCGCAGCCTGTTCAGCCGTCAGTCCCATTGCCCGTGCGCCCTCGCAATTCGACGGGCAACTAAACGAGGTTGGGCCGGCGGATGGCCCTTGTCCAGTCCCATCGCTACTATTTGCACTACTCGCCGGAGTCGTAGATACCACCCCACTATGCACGAACCCATCGCGGCCTTGATAGTTGACTCGATACCAAATCGCATTACCGTTCACCGCTTCACCGCTGACCGATCCAGTAACGGTCAAAGTTTCAGCGGCACTAAGCGTCATCAGAATCGCGCAGCTTGTGCCGGCACAAGCACGAAGATTGGCTTGTGTCGTTACGTAGTAAGTCGTGGGTGATATTGGACGTACTTCAGGCGTTGGGCGAATGGACGCACTTGGCGTAACCGTTGCTGGTACTCGCGTGCGCGTCGGGAATGGTGATGATTGACGTGTTTGCATCACCGAACGCATCACCGTCATTTGCCACTCTGATCCATCGCGGATCAGATAAGAGATCGCGTTTTGTCCATCATCCAAAAT
>JALOOG010000092.1 GCA_025454525.1 Anaerolineae bacterium
AAACAGGATGTTGCGATTCGGATAACCGGCCGCAAATTTTTTCGCGATCTCATCTTCTAGCTTGTCGTCTTGATCTTTCGCTTCCCAATAGCCGCGATCACGTCGGAATTGATCGCGGATCACACCGTCAAAGCGGATTAGCCGTTGATCGAGTCGATGCGATTGTTCGATCACCAACTCAAGATCGAACACTTTCGCCGCGTCATTCAGCAAGGCTTTAAACGGCTCACGGAGTCCCATTTCATTGGTAATACGCTGACGTTGGATCGTTTCGTGGGTCTCGTAAAAGGTTTTAATTGCCTTGTGTTTTGCGGAAAGCGTCATGATCGCCGACCTGTAGGGTTGCTAGACAAGTGTTCTAGTATAACGCGGGTAAGGGACGGATGCAATCCCACCCCTAACCCTAGGGAGGGAATCGGTTTGCATGGCATGGCGTATCTCTATTGATAAGGTACTTTTCTGAGATTATTCGGAACCACCGATCAGTGTTAAAATAAAATCACTTGTTGATGTATGGATAAACGGCCATGGATGCTACCGCCTCTGTCAGCTCTCCTGATGTGATCACCCGCCGGATCACCCACCCACGCGCTTTACAGTTCATTCGGATCGCGTGGATCGTTTTGGCGGTGATCGTGATCGGTTTTTCGGGGATCTCAAGTCTGACTCAACCCTACGCACTTTTAGAAAATTTGACTCCTTACAGTGATCTCTTGGCCCGTTGGCAAGTGCAACCGATCTGGTTAGCCACTTGGATCACGATCACCGACTTGATCACCTATGCGCCCTATATTTTGATGGCCTTGTTGGTTTTTCAGCGTCGTTCCGATGATCTGTTAGCGGTGATCACCTCGATCGCGTTATTGACTTTCGGCGTAACGTTGATCACGGTGGTATTTCCTTATGACGGGTTGGGCCAAGGCATGTATATTCTTGCGGCCACGAGTATGTTTGCATTTGCCTATCTGTTCCCAAATGGGCGCTTTGTGCCGTCATGGACAAAATGGCTGTTAGGGTTAGATGTTTTGATCTTTGTCAGTTTATCGCTGTTTTTTGAAGCGAAATTCGCGTTTCTCCCGAACAATGACTTCGGGATCTACATCATCATCGCCTTGTGTTTTGCGCCGCCGTTTTTGGTGCAGGTCTACCGTTATCGGCAGGTCTCTAACGAGATCGAACGCAAGCAAAGTCAGTGGGTGTTGGTGGGGATGTGTGCGGTCGCGATCGCATTATTCGGAACGGCGTTGCTATTTTGGTTATTTCCGGTTTTACGCGAACCGACCGAGTCGCGTTTACTCTGGTGGGCGATCGGTTATCCGATCCGCGGAGTGTTATGCGCGCTGTTACCCTTGTCGTTTTCGATCGCGCTCTTACGTTTCCGCTTGTGGGATATGGGATTCATGCTCAATCGCTCCACCGTGTATAGCGTGTTGGGCTTTGGTCTTTTGTTCTTTTTTGTGTTTGATTTTATCGTCTTAAACACCTTGTTTAAGCTGATCTTGCGGGAAGAATTTAACATCGCCGCGATCGGCTTGTCCTTAGTGTTATGTGCGTTGGCGATCCGTCCGGTCAAATACCATGTGCGAAATTTTGTGGATGTCAACTTGTTCGGGATGCGTTACAACCTTGAGGAATTGGCCAAAGCGCAAAACTTAAAACCAGAGATCAAAAACCCCGGCGCGCTCACGGGGCAGCAATTCGGACGCTATGAGGTGTTGGGGTTAATCGGGCGCGGCGGCATGGGGGAGGTGTATAAAGGGTACGCAGACGGCCATACCGTGGCGTTAAAAGTATTACCGCCGGATCTAGCGCAACAATCCGAGTTCAAAAAACGCTTTGATCGAGAAGCGCAAACGCTGTCCAAGTTGGATCACCCGCAAATTGTGCGCTTATTAGCGGCGGGGGTCAGCGGTGAGACTTCCTACCTAGCCATGGAATATGTGCAGGGCATGGAGTTGACCAAGGCGATCAAAGAATCGACCTCACCGGATTTTGAGACGATCCGCGAATGGGCGCTCCAGATCTGTTCGGCCTTAGATTATGCCCATGCCCGCGGGATCGTGCATCGTGATCTTAAACCGTCAAATATCATGTTACGTCCGTGCCTTGACGGTGAAAAACAGGAGGCGATCTTGATGGATTTTGGGGTGGCCCGCATTGCCGAAGCCCATACCTTGCTGACCGGCACGGGGGCGATCGGCACCTTAGAATACATGGCCCCAGAACAGATTATGGCCGCCCGTGAGGTGGATCATCGGGCGGATGTCTACGCTTTTGGGGTGATCTTGTACGAATTATTGACCGGAGAGCGCCCGTTTAAAGGTGGACCGGGGCAAGTGGTCTTTGCACATTTGCAACATCCGCCGCCCGATCCGCGTGAGGTGAATCCGAATGTACCGCGTTCGATGGCGAAAGCGATCTTAAAAGCGCTGTCTAAAAAACCCGAAGAACGTCATCAATCGGCCGGTGAGTTGGCGCACGCCTTAGCCGAAGCATGAACCAGCCCGAAATGATCGCGTTGATCCGCGCCGGAGTCCGTGGCACCGTTTGGGCGGATCTGGGCGCGGGTGAAGGCCACTTTACCCAAGCCCTACGGACGATCTTAGGCCCCGCCGCCACGATCTACGCAGTGGATCGCGATGCCCGTGCGTTGGACGCTCAAACCACCGCGAGTGTCACCCTCTGCACGGATTTTACCCAACCGCTCCCGCTGCCCCCTTTAGACGGGATCTTGATCGCGAATGCGTTGCACTTTGTCCGCGATCAAGTGTCGGTTTTGCGGGATTTGCGTCGTTATCTCTCGGATGACGGGCGCTTGATCTTGGTCGAATACGATGTTCATGTGCCACGCGCTTATCTTCCTTATCCGATCACGACAGAGCGCTTTATGGAGATCACCCTAGCGGCGGGGTATCATCATCCGACGGTAATCAGCACACGCCGATCGCCGTTTACTGGAGTCGTGATGTACGGGGGCATGGCGGGATGTTAAAGCGGTTGTTTTCACGGGAAAACCGGGTAGCGATTGGGTTGTGTTTTTTGGCGATCGCTTTGTTGATCGTCACCACCGACTCCGCGCCACGTTGGATCTATCAAGGGTTTTAAGCCTTGACCTTACTCCAGATCGCGATGTTTGCGCTAGGGGCGCTCTTGATTGGATGTTTACCGCGTTCGATCCGCCTATGGGTCTTATTAATCGGCAGTGTGATCGCGATCTATGTTTTACAACCCGATGTCCCTTCCTTGCGACGACTCGATTACGTCTTACCGACCGCGGCGCTTTTGTTATCGGCGTTTTGTTGGTGGTGGACATTGCCACAACGCCAAATCACCCCCGAAGATCGGCTCACCTTTGTCATCGCGATCGGCGTGATCTTGATGATCGCGGGGACACGGCTGCTTGCTCCTGAATGGCGGATCGTCACCGCGCCCCCCGATCCGATCCATGTGGCGATCGTTTTAGCGGGGATCGTGCTACCGCTGGCTTGGATCGCCCGTCGCATCCGCTTAGGGTGGGCGATTTTGGGGATCATCGGGCTGTTTATCGCGTTGAAAGTCGATCCGATCGCGATGTGGATCGCCGGACTATGGCGCGGCGTTAATGGACAGGATGTGAGCCTTGCGACTCCGGTAGAATTGGAGTGGATCGGGTTTTCTTATTTAGCGTTCCGATTGATCCACACCTTGCGCGATCGGCAAACTGGACAATTGCCCGCGTTGAGCTTGCGCGAATATTTGACTTATGCCTTATTTTTTCCGGCCTACACCGCCGGCCCAATCGATCGTGCGGAACGATTTGTACAGGATTATCGGGCCTTACCTCCGCTTGATTTGGCCCGTTTGCAGGCCGGCGGTGAGCGGATCGCGATCGGGTTGTTTAAAAAGTTTGTGATCGCCGATACATTAGCGGTGATCGCGTTGAACAGCCTGACGGTGACGCAAGCCGAGTCGGCTTGGGGTTTATGGGTTTTATTATATGCCTATGCCTTTCGCTTGTATTTTGATTTTAGCGGTTACACCGACATCGCGATCGGGATCGGGATGCTGTATGGGATCAATTTGCCGGAAAATTTCGATCGCCCGTATTTGAAGCACAATATCACCCTATTTTGGCAAAGTTGGCATATCACCTTAAGCAGTTGGGTACGCTTTTATGTGTTTAGCCCGCTTTCGCGTGCCATGCTCACCCGTCAACGGAAGCCGCCGACTTGGGTGATCCTCTTGACCGCGCACCTCATCACCATGATCTTGATCGGGTTATGGCATGATGTGACCGGGCCGTTTTTAATGTGGGGGATCTGGCATGGGATCGCGTTATTTCTGCATAAACAATGGAGCGATCGCACACGCCGTTGGTATCAGCAACTTAAGACGCGGCCATGGCGCTTAAGGGCCTGGCACACCTTCGGACTGATCCTCACCTTTCATTATGTGACATTAGGGTGGGTGTGGTTTGCATTACCAGATTTAGGATTGGCTTTTGCGACCGTGTTACGCTTATTCGGAGGGGGATAATGAGCTTGATTCGTGCGATCATCAAGGCGGCGGTTTTGTTTGTGTTGATTCATCTCGCTTGGGGGATCTTTGATCTCACCCCGCGCTTAGGGGCGATCACCTTCTATAACGGTTTGATCCCCGGACGAGAGCGCTTGCCCTACGGGGAAGATCCGGCCGCTTATAACCTTAGTCTAGCGGACATGGGGGCGATGTTTGCCTCGCATCGCCTTGCACAACCCAAGGCCCCTGATGAGTACCGCGTGGTCTTGATCGGCGACTCATCCACTTGGGGGATCTTATTGCGCCCCGAACAGACTTACGCGGGTCAATTAGACGCACTCAAGCTGATCGCAGCCGATGGCCGTCGGATGCGTTTCTACAATCTTGGGTATCCGACACTCTCACTCCTGAAAGACCTGATGATCCTTGATCAAGCGTTAGCCTATCAACCGGATCAAGTGATCTGGTTAACCACCTTACAATCGTTTGATCGATCCCGTCAATTCGACTCGCCGATCACCCGTCAAAATCCGACACAGGCGGGACGTTGGCTCTCGTTTGAGGCGGAAGTACGCGATCCGACCTTGATCGGTCAGCGGCGGGCGATCGCCGATTGGTTACGTTTGCAACTGTACGGGGTGATGTGGGGAATCACCGGAGTCGATCAAGTCTATCCGGTCACCTATACCCCCGCGCAAACCGATTTTGAGGTAGATCTCCGTTGGAACGCCTTCGCCAGCCCACAACCGTTAGGAGAAACAGAATTATGGTTTGAGGCGCTCCGCTTGGGGGTGACACGGGCGGGGCCAGTGCCGATCGCATTCGTGAATATGCCGATCTTGATCAGTACCGGAGTCAACCGTGATCTCCGCTACAATGCCTACTATCCGCGGTGGGCTTACGATCACTACCGAGCCTTGTATGCACAGATCGCGGACGAAGAAGGTTGGCAGTATCTAGACCTGTGGGATCTGATCGCGCCAACACACTTTACCGATACCGCCGTGCATCTTTCCCCCGAAGGCGCGGCGATTCTAAGCGATCGACTGTTAGATCTCCTCAGTATGAATCCGATACAAACGCTCCATAAAGACACGGAGATGATTCAAAGCGGGTGACAGTTTTTCGGTCGGTGTGATGCTGTTGATCAGCGCCAAGATGCCTTGCAGATCCGGTTCTGGGGTTCTCGCAAAGACAAGGGCCTCACGGGCAAAACGAAGTTCTTCATGCTGCACATGCGCGCCATAACGTTGTTGATTTTCCTCAAACAATTGGATCGCCATTTCAATCGTTTCGCGGATTTCAGTGCGTATCGCGGCTTTCGCTTCTTCTCTGGTCATAATCAGTTTATCCCTCACACAATAGGCCTATAAAAGTAAACGATCTATTGTCCTGAATCAACATTATTTTCGCGATCATCACAAGATCACCAAAAAATCAGGGTTTAATAACTGTATTGAATTTTAATTATGTGGTAAATTAAAACCTGCTATCAATCATCGGTGGTTAAGAATGACCTGAAATCCCTCAAGTGCTTTCAAGTCGCCAAAAATTTTCAGTGAGATCCTTTTGGCAATTTTTCGGTTTACCAAGGTTTTTTGGGTGGAAACTAACCGACGGGAGATCAAGCTTGATCTCCCGCGATGACATTATTCGTAACGCAAGACGTTTAAGGGTTTTTCGCCGGATGCACTCCAGACACTGGTCAGCGCGGCGATCAACGCCACACTCACACACAAGCCCATCAATAACAAGGCCGTTCCGTATGGCACGGCGTTTAACAATTCTGCACCGCCCGTGGCCGTAAACGAAATGATCAAGAAGATCACCCCGAATCCGACTCCCATCAGCCCACCGACCAAGCCCAACAAGCCATATTCCAATAGCAACATGCCTAATACCCGTTCCCGTTGCAACCCAACCGCTTTCATGATCGCGATCTGTTGCCGTTTGCGATCACCACACCACCGACGATCAAGCCTAACAAGGCGACCATTGTCGGGAAAGCGCTGAATGTGGCGAAGATGTTTTCGATGAAGCTGGCAAAGGCGGCCGTTTCTACCACAAACACACCCGGCAATTGAGACAATTCACGCCGTAAGGCCGGTACATTGGCCTCATCGATAAACACCAACACCTGTTGATTGAGGCTCACTAAGCCCTCTGGTAACGATTGGTAAAGAGTCGTGAGGTTGGCTGCGGAAAAACCAGCCGTAATTGCGGCCGCACTCACCCCGATCACCTCAAACGTGATCGACTCCGCGCCAAAGGTATAGGTAATGCGATCCCCCACCGCGAACCTAACATCTTCGATAAAGCCGGTTTGTCGCACCACCAACGGCACGATCGCGCTATCATCCGGCGTGAGGTTGCGGCCGCTGATCATCGTTTCGTCTTGGATCGCGGTGCTGTTGATCGCGGTGATACTGCCCAAGACATCTAAGATCACTTCTTCAAAGACAAACTCATTCTCTCCGTCCCCATTAGGCCCGAAACGCGGTTGATCGGCGGTCACTTCTTGGAGAAAACTTAACATCGCGGCGCGATCTAAAGTGGTGCCGTCCGCACGTTCTAAAGACACAAATTCCCCGTCATACGTCCGCAATACCCGATAGTCGGTGACGTTCGCATCTGCTTGTAAGATCTGTTCGATTGCGTCGGTTTGAGTGGCATCCAAGGTGATGATCAACAGATCACCGCTGCCACTCAACGAGAAATTTAACACATTACTGACCGCTTGTGCGTACAGGGTCATCAAACTCAGCGAGAATACACCTACCACCAACGCTAACAGGGTGATCGCGTTGCGTTGACGAGTCGCTAACATCTGACGTAACGATAACTTCAGATCGATCAACCCCAAGCGCGGGAAAAAGCGTCCGATCAATGTGATCAGCAAATTCAGCAACAAGTAGAGGACTCCGGCTACGATAAACGTGCCGATCACTGCAATCAGTGCTAGATTGAAGTTGCCTAACAAGCCTTGTGCCACTAGGATCAAGGCGATCAACACCACTGCAAACGCGCCGATCAAACGCAGACAGCCCGCCCGTGGGATTAGCTGATCCGAGGGCCGTAACACCAACGCCGGCCGGATTAAACTGGCCGAAAGGGTGGGTAAAAAGCCGAAAATTGTGGTGACAATCACCCCAACGATCATGCCATTCACCGCCGGCGCTAACGCGATCCGAAAGGCCAACTCTTGCGCGAAAAATTGCTCCGCCGCGCTCTTGATAACAAAGGTCGTCAACCACCCTAACACCACCCCGATTAACGCGCCGAATACCCCCATGATCAAGGCTTCTACTAAAAACAAAGTCGTGACTTGAGATCCTTGTAAGCCGAGGGTTTTTAGCACGGCGATCTCTAAGGTGCGACGTTGTACGATCACCTGCATCGTATTCACGATCCCAACGCTACCTAATAACATTGAGACCAAGCCCATGATCGTCACCAATTGATCGATCGTGGTGGTGAGCTGTTCATTATCCGCTTGTAGATCTAAGGTGTTGGTGGTCTCAAAATACGGGAAGATCGCATCGATCTCGGTCGTCAGCGGCTCAATCAAGGCTGGATCATTCACCCGTACATAGATCAAGTCACTTTTGAAGGTCGCATCCGCAAATAATGAGAACGCCTCTTGACGCAAGTAATAAAACCCGTTTTGCGAGATCAAAAAGCTATCGCCGATGTCGGTGATCTCGGCGGCGGTCGGTACGATCCCCCGAACGGTAAAATCGACATTCGCGCCACTGATCCGCACCTGTTCCCCAACCGCTACATTCAACATTTGCGCGGATTTTTGATCCAAGACCAGATCGGTCGGTTCAATCAAGAGATCGCGCAACAATTGACCGTCTTGGGAGCGCACTTCTGCATAAAACGGATAGAGACTCGGATCGATCAAGCGCGGTGTAACGCCACTGGCAGCAGTCGCTTGATCAATCGCGTTCAGGGTGGTTCCAGTGCCGCCGCCTAAGAATAATGAAGCGGTATCGGTTAATTCCGGCACGGTGGTGATCGCCACTTGATTCGGATAATTCTGTTCAAACCAAAGGCGCAAGCGATCGAAACCTTCAGCGCTTAGGTAATAGTTCGCGCCGCCGAATCCGAACAAGCCGCCGGCCTCGCGGGTGAGGTAGCCGTCGCTGACTCCTTGATCCAAGTCGGTTTCGGCCGCGTCACCGAAATTAGCCCTGAGTTCCAGTTGAAGATCGCCACGATTGTTCGCTTGAAGGTTGGTGGTGAGTGTATCCTCGATCATCACCGCTAAGGTTTGCAGCGAGACGATCGCCGCGACTCCCGCCGCGATACATAACAAGGCAAAAAAGGTGCGTTGACCATTGACCCGAAGATCATTGAACGCATGATCAAAGTAAAAACGCCATTGTGAGAACATCTTAGATCGCTTTCAATTCGCCAGTTTGTCGCTTTTCACGGAAGGCGTTGATCGAGGCCATTTGGGCGGTACCGCGGGTGTCATCAGCGACATGACCGTCTACCAACATGATCACACGATCTAAGGCGGACGCGATCTCCATGTTATGCGTGACCATGATGATCGTAGTTTGGGTCTCTTGTTGGATCTGGCGCAAGGTATTCATCACCATTTCGGTGGCTTCGGTGTCCAGATTACCGGTGGGTTCATCTGCCAATAACAGCGGCGGTTGATTGGCTAAGGCGCGGGCGATCGCGACTCGTTGCTGTTGACCGCCGGATAATTGTGCTGGACGGTGATCCAAGCGATCGCCGAGTCCGAGTCGTTTTAACAATTCGGTGGCGCGTTGGTGAGGATTGCCCTGCTTTTTAGCGGCGAATTGGATCGGTAGTGCAACGTTTTCAAGCGCGGTCAAGGTAGGGATCAAATTAAACGCTTGAAACACAAAGCCGATCTTCTCATTACGGATGCGAGTCAACTCGCGTTCGTTCAGGTGAGTGATGTCGATTCCGTCAATGATCACCCGTCCGTCGGTGGGGGTATCTAATCCGCCGATCAAGCCTAACAAGGTGGATTTACCCGATCCTGATGGCCCGATCACCCCGACAAATTCGCCGCGCCGCACGTTGAGCGTGATCCCGCGCAAGGCCTGTACCGTGACTTCGCCGACTTTTAGTTCTTTTCGCGCATTTTCGACGCGCAACACATCATCCGCTTGCATGAGGACTCCTAAGGTGAATTTGACTTATAGATGATACGCAAGAAAACGCCGATCAGAGGTAAAGTTTACCAGTTTTTAACACTTTAACCGGAGAACCCGCGCCTGACGCTTAAACGATCGGCACTATAGAGCAGGATCGCGGTGATCAAAAGATACAACGCGAGTCCGATCCCCGCGCTTAATCCCATGCGGGCGATGAACCGCCACGCGCTGATGTCAAATTGGATATAAGAATAGCCCCACATTCTATTCGTATTAGAGCGATGATTGGTGTAGTAGACTTGGCGACTGTAGTGAAAATCAAACTGATCCATACGATAGGTATGACTCAAATTTGGGCGCAACAAATTCGCCGCTAACATCAAGCCTGAATCAGCGAGGGTAAATTGTGCGACATAGACGGTATCCCAGATCCGATACCGATTGTTTTCGGCAATCAGGGTGTTACAAGTGACAAAATTGGCATTTTGGGCATCCCATTCCGCGCCCGCAAATTCACCCTGAAAATTGTAACATACCAAATCAGTCAACAAATATCGAGTGAAGCGGACACCGTAATAGGTATCATCAATCCACGGGCTGATGATCATCACGGCCAGCACTGGCCACATCAAACGCATCAAGAGCGCGCCTATGAGCCACCCGATGCGACTACGGATCGGACTCATCGTGATCGCGATGCCGATCGCGCTGGTCAAAGCCAATTCCGCCACACTAAACAACACGATCACCCCACCCGCTAACAACACTTGGATCAGGATCGGTTGCCATAAGATCAGATCAAAGCTTCCATTATGGCTATAGTAACAAAAGGGGGTGAGCGGTGTAAAACAGCTGCCAAGCATCGATACATGAAAATAATGGGCTAATGCGAGGGCTAAGCCTAAACGCAACGGGATCAACAACGCATATTCTATGATCGAAGCGCGGATCACCGCGATCCATTGTCCGATCACCACGCGGCGCGAGGGGACTCCGGTGAGGATCAAGAGGTCAAGGTTGCCGGTCATCCGGCGCAAGCATTCGTAACTCGTGATAGCACGGTTCAACGTCCGCAAGGTGACGATCCCTTGCGCGATCAAAGTGAACGCGATCATCGCGAATAACCATGCTTGCGCGGATGCGTCGATGTAGATCACCGTTGGCACAAGTGCGATCATCCCGAACGGGAGGATCCATAACCCACGCCGTAAGGGGGTTGGGGCGGGGTCTGAATAAGGTCATGAGGTTACTCCAAAAATCCGCGCCTTAGACGCAATTCATACGCACCGTAGAGTAGGGTGGCCGTTAACACGCTGTAGACGGCGAGTCCGATCGCGCCACTGGCTAACATACGGGATAAAAATCGCCATGCACTGATTCGGGATTGGAGCATTTGCCCCCCATTTCTAAAGCCAAAGACCGTTCCAGCTGGACTATAGTGAAAGTCTAGCACCCCAAGCTGATAGATGTGGCCTAAGTGGGGTTGTAGCAAATTCGCCCCTAACATTACTCCTTGATCGGCTAAGGTAAATTGCGCTACATACAAGGTGTCCCAAAAGCGATGATGATTGGCAATTGCAAGAATTTGTTGGCATGAATACGGGTTGCGTCCGCTTGATTGTAGCGCGGCTTCTAAATAAGGAGGGGCAAAGTTGCCTTCAGGATCGTAACAATTCAAATCCCAATGATAAATCCAATTGGGATCGATCTGGACATGGATAAATGGCCCGATGACGCTCAAAGCCAAAAACGGGAGTAGCAAACGCAATAAAAGCCCAGCCATGATCCCCACCCCGTAACGTTTGATCGGGGTAGCATTCACGATCACCCCCAACGCGCTTACAAAGGCGACCTCAACGAGGGTGAACAAGGTGATCATCACCGCCGCTAAGGCAATTTGCACCGGAAATGGGTGTAGATAGGGGTAATCCAAGTTATGACTGATATAACAGAAAAACGATCCAAACGGATAATCACAATAGCCGGGCATCACCAGATGAAAATAATGGGCTAATGCGAGGGCTAAGCCTAAACGCAACGGGAGCAACAACGCATATTCTATGATCGAAGCGCGCAGGATGACACGCCATTGACGCATCACGATCGCTTGCGCGCTGACTCCGGTCAATAGCAAGAGGTCAAGATCGTTGGTCATTTGACGGAAGTGCTGATCGCTCTGAAAAGCGCGGGAAAGCGTCCGCAAGGTGACGATCCCTTGCGCGATCAAGGTGAACGCGATCATCGCGAATAACCATGCTTGCGCGGATGCGTCGATGTAGATCACCGTTGGCACAAGCGCGATGATCCCGAAGGGGAGCAGCCATAACCACCGACGCAACGGGGGGTGAGGGAGTAAAAACGTAGGCATTCGCACCTCCTAAAGCCTGCATCAGTGCGATCCTAACACTTGATTTGCACTGTTCACAGGGCGGATCACTTGTTATGCTTAGGGGGATCAAAAAAACCAGTGTCATGATGACGATGGTTTGAGGTGTGCCAGAGGTGGGAGTCGAACCCACACGCCTTTGGGGCAAACGATTTTGAGTCGTTCGTGGCTGCCATTTCACCACTCTGGCGTTGTGAAGTGAAACGCAGTATAGCGGACTTTGAAGCGAGCGTCAATGGTAAAAGATGAAGCGATTTTAATTCAGCAGGCGTTACAAGGCGATCTCGACGCATTTAACCAATTGATCCTCACCTATCAAGATGCGGTCTATGGGGTGGCCTATCGACTCATGGGTGAAGGGGATAGCGCCGCGGATGCGACCCAAGAAACCTTTATCGCCGCCTTTCGCCGCCTAGAGACCTATCGGGGTGGGAGTTTTAAGGCGTGGTTATTGCGAATTGCGACCAATACTTGTTACGATGAGTTACGTCGTCGTCAACGTCGCCCGCTGACCGGAATTGATGACCTCCCCGGCGCGGACTCGGATGACGGTGCGCCTTTGGCCGCCGATACCGCCACTCCCGAAGAAGCGTTCCAACAATCTGAACTCCAGATAGCCCTCCAAGATTGCATCAATAGCCTACAAGAAGACCAACGCTTGGTGTTGATCCTAAGCGATGTGGAGGGGTACAGTTATCAGGAGATCGCCGATCATACCAACGCGCAACTGGGGACGGTGAAATCACGGTTGAGTCGCGCCCGCTTGGGAATGCGGCGGTGTCTAGACGCAGTGCGGGAACTTTTACCCGCCGAGTTTCGTCTGATCAGCGATAAATAGCGTTACTTTTGCCCATGATTTTTGTGTGATGTGATGTGTTACTGCGATGAATTTAACTGACTTTGACTACGAATTGTTATCCGCCTATCTGGATGATGCGTTGAACGGTGATGAGCGCACTCGCTTAGAGCAACGCTTAGCGACGGAACCAGATCTTCGGCGTGAATTAAATGCTTTACGGCAAACCGTCGCGTTGATCAAACAGCTCCCACCGATCAAAGCGCCGCGTGATTTTACGCTCACCCCGGCGATGTTGGTGGCAAAACCGGCCCCGTCAGTGACGCGGATTCGGGTGTTGCCATTGTTGGCCTCCGCCTTGAGTATGGCTGCCTCGTTGTTGATCGTGTTTTTGGGTGTGGCCTTGTTGTTAAATATCGATACGCCCACGGCGACTCCCGCCGATGAAGGGTTCGCCGCATTATCGACCCCCACGGCCGCGTTTACCCCGATGATCGCGCTTGAAAGCGATGCGGCCCCAACCTTAGCCACGCCAGTGATACAAGGTGCAGGAACAGATGATGCGGACATCGCGGGATCGGTCATGATGGCCACGGAAGACCCGGCCGCCGGAGTCATGATGGCCACAGAAGAGTTGATGTTCGATACGATGATGGCCCCAGCCGAAACGGGACAACCGGAAGAAGAAGCGCCGCCGAATGCGCGCCATTTTGACGTACCTGAAACCGCCACTGAAGATCCCTCCGCTGCAACGATGATGGAAATCGCGCCCTTTGCGGACGAAGCGACGGAACAACCCTTGCCAACGATCACTGCGATCGCCACACAAGCGCCGCCGATGCCCATGGCCACGCAAGCCCCAAAAGTCCCAACAGCGCTTGATCCCCCGACGACAGGGGACGATCTCTTGGCACTAGTGTTATTGAGTTTAGGGCTGTTGGGTTTTATGACCAGTGTCTTTTTGGGTGTGCGCGCCTTTCGGGGTTAACGATGGGCGCGCCGCAATGGATACGGACGGGTGATCTCGCCGATCAAATTGGTTTGCATCAGGCGTTTGACTTCTTCCAGAGGCAGGTCTTGGCTAAACAGATAAAACATCTTGGCTAAGGCGGCCTCGGTGGTCATATCATAACCACTGATCACCCCGACTCGCGCTAAAGCCGATCCGGCCGCATAACTTTCGAGATCGACCAATCCCTCTAGACATTGGCTACAATCCACGATCAACACGCCGGCCGCGGTCGCTTCAGCCAATGCGTCCAAAAAGGCCCGGTTTTTGCTGGGGCCATTGCCCACGCCATAGGCTTCTAACACCACACCGCGCAACGGAGCGCGCAAGCTGTTACGGACAAAATCGGCGGATATGCCGGGGAATAAGCGCAATACCGCGATTTGCGGTTGCTCAAAGGCCTGCACCTCTAACGGCTTGTGGATCGGCGCATTCACCAGATCCCAATTGATCTCTACATCGATCCCGATCCGGCCTAGCGGTGGGAAATTCGGGGATGCGAACGCCTGAAAACCGATCGCGCTCACTTTGGCCGATCGGCACCCCCGCAACAAAAGATCCCCGAAACACAAACACACTTCCGGGATCGCATAATCAGACGCGATCAGCATGGCGGTGATCAAATTTTCGCGGGCATCATTGCGGATCTCGCATAACGGGATCTGTGAGCCGGTGAGGATCACCGGTTTATTTAGCCCTTGCAACATAAACGGCAAGGCCGACGCACTATAGGCCATGGTATCTGTACCGTGTAACACCACAAAGCCGTCAAAATCATCATAATGATCGGCAATATCGCGGGCAATTTTGAGCCATTCATCCGGGGTCATATTAGCGGAGTCTAACAGCGGGCTGTATTCGTTGATCACGTATTGCGGCATTAAGGGACTCCGAAAAGCGGGGATCTCTGCCATTTGTTCGGCTAAAAAGCCCGGCGCGGGGGCATAGCCTTCCGGGGTGTGTTGCATCCCGATCGTGCCGCCTGTGTAAGCGATATAGACTCGTTTGGAATTGCTCATGATGATCCCTTTGGCACAATTAGCGTACAATCACAGCATCGCGCACGGTATTTTAACAAAAGGAAGGATCAAATGCGTGTTCGCTTGGCTACTCTTGGTGATCTTTCGGCGATCGCTAAAATTCATGTTGACAGTTGGCGCACCACCTATCGCGGCATGATGCCGGATGCCGTGTTGGATAATCTCTCGGAAGAACGCAGCCTCAAGCGTTGGACAGAACGCCTTGCCCAGAGTCCCGCGGACGGATCATGGATCTATGTGGTTGAAGATGATCGCGATCAAGTGGTCGGATTCGTACATGGGGGGATTCCCATTGAACCGATCGAAGGGTACGAAAGCCAATTATACGCGATCTATTTGTTTCAAAGCGCGCAAGGGAGCGGGCTAGGGCGTGCTTTATTTAGCGCGTTTGTCGATCAGCTGATCGTGGCGGGGTATCGATCCATGGCCTTGTGGGTGTTACGCGAAAATCATCCGGCGAGGCGGTTTTATGAACGTATGGGCGGCGTGACTTTAGACGAGAAAAATTTTGTGATGTATGAGACCGAATTGATCGAGGTGGGTTATGGTTGGACGAATCTGACCCGTATCAGACCAAGTACGCTCAATTTTACAGGTTAGACGGGAAAACCAAACGCCTTCAAGGAGGTTGAAGGCGCTCGGTGATTGGGGGAAGATCTAGCGGTTGGATTGGGCAGCCGAATTGACCCGCTAGACCTCTTTAAAATACCAAATTTTCGCCGATCTATTTGGACGCTTTCCCTACGCTTTCCCTACGCTTGAGCGCCGTTCGCACCCATTGTCCCAAGATCAAGAGGACAAACAGCGGCAAGCGCATCATGCGTCCGATCCGCGTCGGTTGCAAATAGAGCCGATATAACCATTCGATCCCCAACTGTCGCATCCATTCGGGAGCGCGAGGTAAGATCCCGGCGATAAAATCAAACGCTCCACCCACACCCATGGCCAGCTTGACCTGTAAGCGCGGGTGATTGCGGGCGATCCATTTGTCTTGTTGAGGCGCGCCATATGCCACGAACAACACATCCGCCTCACTCTGATTCACCCGGTTGACGATCGCATCTTCTTCCGACGGATGAGGGCTTCCGGCATACGTCCCGACAATCTGAAGGCCCGGATACCGAGCCATGAGGATTTGCGCGGTCTTTTCAGCGACTCCTGGGGCTGCTCCCAACAAAAACACGCGCCAACCGCGTTGTGCCGCCCGTTCAGCGATCAACGGCACACCATCCGATCCAGTCACCCGTTGTGGCAAGCGCTCCCCTAAGATCTGTGCGCCGTAGATCAAGCCAATCCCATCCGGAATACACAGATCCGCCCGGTTCAGAATGTTAAAAAAGTTGGGATCACGTTGGGCGATCACCAAAAATTCCGGGTTGGTGGTGCAAATATGATGTAAGCGTTCGCCTTTTTCCACCCACACACCGATCAGATCTAACAACTGCTCATAGGTGATCGCCGCCACGGGGACACCGAGTAGGTTCACGCGCTTGATCCCCGCTTTGATCCATGCGGTTTTTTCAATGGGTGGGAGGCTTAGGGTTTTTACGGCGGGAGTCACGGTATCACGACTCAGCAATTCATCGGCGGCTTGGATCACCTGTTCAACCGTGACCATACGCATACAAGTGCGCGCCTCACAACCATGTCGCAAACCGATTCCGTGTCCCACATAGCTACAGGGGCTACATTCCGGTGCGCTTCGCACAACGATGCTTTTTCCGCCGATCGTCCATGGCCCATACGCGGCGTGATTGCTGGGGCCAAAGATCGCAACGACCGGAGTCCCAACGGCCGCCGCAAGGTGCATCACGCCGCTATCTGAACCGATAAACAGGGCCGCATCTTGTAAAACCGCGGTCAATTGAGTGACCGTGGTTTTACCACTTAAATCGATCGCTTCCTGTTGCATTAACGCCTTCACTTGACCGGAGTCATCATTCTGCCCACCGACCAAGACCACTTGCATCCGTGAGGCCAACTGATCGCCCAACCGGGCAAATGATTCGGGATCCCACCGCCGAGCTAAGCTATAACCCCCGCTCCCCGCATGGATCACCACCCGCGGCCGGTCACTTTTGGGGATCGGGGCGCTCCCGATCGGTACACTGGCCGGCAATGGATCGGACTTGGCAAACAACACACTCGCTAGATCTAGCCAATATTGCGCTTGATGCTTGACCCCAAAGCCATAATCGGGAAGGGAATGCGTTAAAAACCAACCGTGGCCATTTTGTAATCCGATGCGACGTTTTGCTCGGGCCGCTAAGGCGATCAACGCAAATTTGAGCGTACCGAGTTTAAAGGTGAAATGGTGAAAAAAGATCACCGTGTCAAATTGCCCAATCTGAAAGATCCGCCGGAGGTTTTTGGGCTTAAAGATCGCGATTGAGCTGTTAAAATCGACTCGCTCAAAGGTGATGATCTCATCTACGAAGGCGCTGCCTTCTAACACTTTGGCATTCTGGGCGGCCACCAATAATGCCAAATGTGCGTGCGGGTGTGCTTCTCGGATCGCGGCGATCGCGGGCGTTGTTAAGACCAGATCCCCCATATCCGCTAACTGGACTAACAAGACCCGTAAGGTCATCGGTTTAATTCCACGCGCATTCAGAGCTTAAAGCGATCCGCGATCCACCCATCACGGTAGAGGTGACTCGCCAATCCAAAGTCGCATATCCTTGTGTTTGCGTGCGTGCCACGTTGCGACGATGATCACCGTACCATTTTCGTACCTCTTGCACCGAGTCTGGGCTTTCTAACACGACCAAAGTGATCCCCATGCCAAACGGACGAACAAAGTTATACACCTCATCTACGGTAGTCGCATTGGGATAACGGGGAATCCAAGTTTCCGCTTGTGAGACACACGACACATCAACCGCGATCACAGCGACACTTGCACACACGATCAGGCCGATCAAAATCCCCACCATGGAGATTAACATTTGCCGACACCCGTAATGAGGGCGCTCCCATCCAATATCTTCTATCGCCATCTATTGACCTTGAATGACCCATTTGAATTAAAGATGCGCTATTGTGACTTGGTAAACAATTGGACATTACCACACCCTAAGCATTTCCGTGCGTCTAAGGCTTCTCCCAAGCCAAACCCAAATATCGCACCTTGTGGCAAAAAATACACCCCGCCTTGACTTCCGGGATGACCCCATTCATATTCATCACCGCCACAAAATAGACACAAATTGGCGCGGGAGTCTTCAGCATAAGTACGTTTTGGTTTTTCGCCTTCGTAATCCATTTTGTCCTCCTATCGAACCCAGAAATGCCTTTTAATCAACTTCAATTTAGCGTTGTTAAGTAGACTGCTAATGACTTCTTGTTTAAATTGCGTCTATTGCCCTATATTAGCACATTTTAGGGAAATAGGGTAACTTCAACCGTTGCAGGAAGATCAAAATCACGTAAATGTTGTGCGAGACGAGTGGCCGACTCTGGATCTAACGCATAAAAGGTGACGGTATCGCCGCCTAAAATCGCACTTTGTGAGACGCGCCATGTCCCCACCGGTATCCATGTTTCTGGCACGCCTCCGACTAAATCATTAAACCAATGGCTATAGATGATCGCGATGTGAGCATCTCGATCTCGCATAATCTGATCCATGCGTTCACGGCTATAGGTTTGAGTAGAGCGCGCTTGGATGACCGCTAATGTCCCTAATCCCCAAAGATCGACGTTACGGATGTCCGCGAAATAATTGATCGCACCAATGTCATTAGCACCGACCCCCTCACCGGGGTAATAACGTGCCACAAAGCGGGCCATCTGATACTGCTGCTCATAAATGTTGATCATGGATCGGGTGACATCCACATGCGTATTCAGCACATTTAACCGCGCTAACCACGGCTGCCCGATCACCAAAGCGACGATCAAACTCATCGCGGTGAGCAGAAACACACGCGGACTCCAACGGGTTGGGAAAAATGGCGCAAGTCCTACTAAGATCGCGGTGATTGCCAACGGAAAGAGATACGCCTCATAACGCAGGTGCGTCCCCTCTGGATTGACCAACCGGGCATGAAACGGGATCAAGAGGATCACCGCGATCAACATGATCTCACCGACTCGATCGGGAATCGGGCGCGTCCAACGGAATAAGAGTGCGGCACAACAGCCCGCTAAGGTGGCGTATAATACCCCGTCTTCGAGGATCATCTCCACCGTCCCCAAAGTGAAATAGCCCACTAGGTCAACGAGTCCCGCTTGCGCGAAAAAAGCTCGATTCGAGTTGATGATGATCGATGAAGGTAGCCATTCCCACCCTTGAGCGCGTGCGATCAGTCCATAGAACACCAACGGCGCAATACTGATCAGCCCTAAGGCGATCGCGAAAGTCAAGCGTAAACGCACCGCGAACAGGAGACAAAAGACCAACACCAAAAACGCGCCTTCATAGCGTGCGGTCGTCACCAAGATCGCAAAAATAAATATCAGGGCCGCTAAGCGTGATCGGAGCGGCGGCCGCTCTATGACTCCACGCGCTGCCAAATAAACAAAGCCGATATTGACCACGACTTGTAAGACGTGTTCCATCCCGATCAAAACATAACGTTCGATCTGATAGACGATGATGATCGCGATCAAGGCCAACGCTAGGTAAAGGGCCGGAATCGCACACCGGATCGCGATCATCGTGATCACAATCCATAATAGGCCGGCAAACACCAAATTTAGCGACAACGGGGCCATCTCACCCAACAGCGGATAGGTGAGCGCGATCAGTCCCGTCCACAAAGGGGAGGAAGTCGAGGAGGTAAATTCGTAACGAGTCGTCCCCCATACGCCATGCTCTACGAAATTTCGTGCGATGCTCAAGTGAATATAGGCATCATCTAAGGCATAAATAAACGGTTGGCGTTCAGCAATGCGACCGAACACCAACCCCAGTGTAAGCACACCAGCAATGACCAAAAGACCGATCCGAATCAACCGAAACGTCGCCCCTCTTAGAGAATCTGTGAGAGAAACAACTTGGTGCGATCGTGTTGGGGATTCTCAAAGAAATGTTCCGGCGTGCCAACTTCCACCACGCGCCCGCCGTCCATAAAGATCACCCGATCGGCCACTTCCCGCGCAAACCCCATCTCATGCGTAACACAGATCATCGTCATGCCTTGATGGGCAAGTTCTTTCATCACATCTAACACTTCTTTGATCATTTCGGGATCTAAGGCGGAAGTCGGTTCATCAAATAACATGATCTTGGGTTGCATGGCCAAGGCGCGGGCGATCGCGACCCGTTGTTGTTGACCGCCGGAAAGTTGGCCGGGGTATTTGTGGGCTTGATCATGGATGCCGACACGCTCTAATAATTCGACTGCCAACGCATCCGCTTCGCGGCCCGGTTTACGACGGACATAACGTTGCGCTAAGGTGACGTTTTGCATCACCGTAAGATGCGGGAATAGGTTAAATTGTTGGAACACCATGCCGATCTCACGGCGGATCGCGCTGATATTGCGGACATCATTGCCAAGGGTGATCCCGTCTACGATGATGTCGCCTTCTTGATGTTCCTCAAGCCGATTGATGCACCGGATCAAGGTGGATTTACCAGAACCAGAGGGGCCGATCACCACCACCACCTCGCGCTCATGGACTTGCATACAGACATCTTTGAGGACGTGAAAATCACCGTACCACTTGTTTACATTGTTACATACGATGATCGGTTCACCGATCCGACTCGCTTCGCGTTTAATGCTTTCTTCAACGGTAGACATAAACTCATTCCTTCAATCAATCCATAAAACGATTTTAACGCATCTTTTTCAGTTCCAGAGAACGAAACCGGTGTAAAACGCTACTGAATGCCATTGATACATATAAAAGCGGTAATAACCAATTCCCTAACCCTGGATTTGCTTGAAGCACTGGCCATCCCCAAATGACAAGAATAGCCACAATTCCCAAGAAAAGCACTAATCCTACAGCAGTGAACCCCGTCAAATCTTGATTTTTAAAACTTTTCTGTAAAAAGTGGATGTTGAAATAGATCAGGAACGCCAGTAAGAGGATTTGCCCAATGCTGAAAAAACCCATCAGATACTCTGCTTCTAACAGATAGCGGATCGTGAAGCCGAGTGCCAACAAAATCATCAAACTCAACCAAACGATTTCGATCAACAACCATGTCATCTTTATCGGTTGTGGTTGCAGAACTAAACGGCGTTGACGTTCCTCAACCGGAGTCACCACGATTCCCTCTCTTTTGCGAGAAGGGTATTCAGTTTGTACGGGGGTGACGGGGCGTATAAACCCCAAACGCCGTTGATAGTCCTCAAAGGACTCATCAGTACGGCGAAAACGGCGCGCAAAGAAAAAAACCAACACTAACCAAGTGATAAAGGCGATCCCCATGATTAAAACCAAGATCGGATTGCGGTAGAGTACCCATCCCTGCATGGTCATCAGCGCGATCGGGGCGAGAATCAGGGTGCTGATCACCAATCCAAAAGTAGCGAAGATCTTGATACGGCCTTCAACCCGATCTTGTGCATCCATCGGGCGGATGTGGGCCATGCCACGATACAACCAAATGATGAGCGCGATCGAAATTCCGGCAAGGGGCAAGGTTGCGCTGTGAACTTGGATTTGATAAGTCAAAAAGGTAATCCCTAGCATCAGTAGGACAAGCCCACTTCCTAGGGTCACATCGATCATAGTCCATGCGCCAACTTGATGTTTCGATTTTTCGGAGTCCATGGGTTTATTCTTCTCCATCATCGTTATTTAGACATCGGTACTTGATGTGTATCGCGTAGATCCGACATACCATGTATAGATGATAACCATTCCAGCGTCATCGATAACCCCCAAAAACCAAGTGATCCCATGCTGGGCCTTACTTTAGGGTTCATTCTGCTCATCGGAAAGCGATTTACGATACCCCATCCGCTTTTGATAATCGCGATCGCTCTCATAACGGCCGGGGATAAAACGGCCGAAATAGATCGTTAACCCGATCCAACAAGACAAAATCGCGATCAAGGTGAAAATCCGCATCGCTTCAGGCAGATAAATCATATTGCCCAACAAAAAGTTGAGACTCCCGGACAAGAATGCCAACGCCAACGCGATCCCACCGAAGCCAACTAAATTCATCCGGGCCTTAAAGCGCTCAAAATGCGTGGGAGCGCGCAAATGCTCCATCGCCCGATAGATCAAGACCAATAAACCCACCCCAAGCGCCACCCAAAAAAACGTACCGGGTAGCGCATTGGCCTGTACATTGACCACCCCCATAAACAAACAAAACAAGGCCGCCGCGCTAAATAGGACCAAATCAAAAATCGTCCAACGATCGCTTGAATTAGCGTTACTAGGTGGGGTATTTTTACGCTTGCGTTTGGGTTTTTCGTCATTCATAATGATTAAATTCTCCGATCTTTAGCGGCATTTGTGATGAGTCTGATAACGTTCACGCCAAGTTTGAAAAGTGGGTTGATAAGGCATGAACTCAATCGCTTTGGAAACCGCGTAAATCACTTCGGTTTCTGGTGCATCCAACCAACATAACACTTCAGCTAAATCAAAGTAAGCCCACGCTTTTCGAATTTCATCATCGGTCAATTGGATCGTGCGCCGTAGTAGGTGTTCGGCTTCACGATTGAGACGCTTTCGGGAGTCTCCGCGTGTTTGCCCGGCCAATTTCTTTTTAGTTTGGGCATATTCATGTATCGCTTTGGGATCTTCTTTAAATAA
>JALOOG010000212.1 GCA_025454525.1 Anaerolineae bacterium
ATTTTGCGGTAACATCTTTCCTAAATGTGGTTCGTTAGGTTGTCTACCTCCGAAATAAACCATCACCTAACCATATCTTTGCATATTCCGCTTTAGATACGGGTCTGACACCATCAATAAAAAAAATCCCCCTGCTCAGTCGATATTCTAACAGCCTCATGCCAGCCATTTCCTGCAATTACGATTTCTTGTCCGTCAGGAAGATTAATAGATAAGTAAGCCCCTATTCCTAGAGCTGATTGAATTTGAACTATATCTACGTTTTCAACTCCGTTTGCTTGTAGAATTTGTGCAATTTCGTTAGCGCATTTCCAACAGTCTCCTGAAGTCATACTCAAATCTGGACGTTGTAGAATAGTTTCAATGTCTCCGGTTGAATCTGAGAGTCAGGTGATTGTACATCCGCACCATTATGCACCAACCACGCGCCATCGCCAACGAAGAACGTGTGCGCTTCGTCCACCATGAGGTTGTACATCGTCTCCGTTTGGGTGATGATCGTGACACGCTCAACGGTGCCGTAGCTGCCGTCCAGTGTGCGGATTTGATCCCCAACGACCAGATCCCCCGCTTCGATCCAATGTCCACCCGCGAGGTAGAAGGGATGTTCCGGCGTGGTCTCGACCACTTCCCCGCTGATCACCAGATGCACAATCAGCGGGTCATCGTGAATATGGACGTGGGTTACTTCATACGTGCCGACTTCACCGGTTACCTCCGCGCCGTATGATCTGCAATCTGTGTGGAAACCAGATCGTCCCGCGTCGTATCGTGTCGAAAAACTCAAATTGAACAAGGATCGGGATGCGATCGCGGTGAATAAGAGCTTGACCTTACACGGCATTCCGGCCGCCGCCTTTGACTATCGTTTAGGCAATCGATCCGCGTTGGAATGGATCATCGAGCAATACCAAGTCAAGCAAGATGATCGTAGCGGCATTATGAGCGATCCGAATCGCTATAGCGACGATCCGCAATACATCGTACAGTTGATTGCACGGGTGACACAGGTCAGCCTAGAAACCATGCGCTTGATCGGCAAGCTACCGAACAAATAAGCGATGTGATCTAGGGGATAAAAACAGCAAACCGGAGGATCAATCTCCGGTTTTAAGCCGTTCGCATGGGGAGTTTGTCCTTAAGCGGATTTTTTCTGAGCGCGGACTTCTTGCGTTGCGGTCGGTTGGGTGTTGGGACGTTCTTGGAGAGTCGCACCAGTTTGAGTACGAACCCCTTCTAAACGATAACGTTGAGCGTTTAAGCGCCAGTGGCGTGAAATTTGCATGATCTTTAGGCCTTCTTGTGCATGTTGCTGACAACAGCGCGCATTTCTTGTGAAGCGGTGGTGGTGATCATCGGGCGTTCTTGGAGAGTCGCACCAGTTTGAGTACGAACCCCTTCTAAACGATAACGTTGAGCGTTTAAGCGCCAGTGGCGTGAAATTTGCATGTGAGTGTCTCCTGTTTGGATAAGTGCGTTTGTTCAATATGTCACTAGCTTACAACACACACCCTCTCAAAGACTATCACTCACGCGAGAAAAACTCTCTGAGAGGTGCTTTACGCAGGTATTTACAACCCTCTTACATGAATTAGTATTAAGGTGATGCTCGCAACAACTCTCAAAGCGAGGCGATCTTGATCCTCGCTTAAGTGTGGTACTATTGAGGCGCAACCGATCCGAAAGGCGCAATGAACGATGGATTATTCGCAACACGTTCGCGAATTTGACGGCAATATTGATGAAGATTTTTGGAAACAACCTCAAGGGGTGAGCGTCTCTTTTGACACCCTCAAATTTTTGTATATCCCTGACCATGTGATGACCTATATTGCCTCACAGTTGGCACGGGCGATCTACCGCTATCAGATCGATCACATCGCCACCAAGCAACAGATCACCCATGCTGTGATGATCACCATGGGCGGCATGTTACCGGGCGTACTGTTGCATGATCATCTGGCTTGGACACTGAATAAAAACATCCCACCGATCGCGTTCGGCACTTTGGGCGTGAAGTATTACGCGGGGCCCGGTCAACCCTTGGATCATCCGACCATTCAACATCCGTTATCGATCGCGGTGGAAGATTGTGTGGTGGGGGTGATCGAAGATCTGGTTGATTTAGGGGGTACAGCGCGATTTGTGGCCCAATATTTGCGTGAAGAACACCGCGCTCGCCATGTGGTGTTGATCGCCCCCTATCTCAAAAGTGTGATTGCGCCGCAAGAGATGGATGTGATCTCACATGGCATTGTACCGAAAGACACTTGGATCATCATGCCTCGCGAAAAAGTGGAGACGTTGGTGAAGCGAGTCCCATATTGGCGGGATCATGGCGCATCGCTCAAAATGTGTGAAGAAAATCTACAGGCGATTGGGTATCCACGTTACTTGATCGATATTTACTTGCGTGCCACTTATGAACGGGGTTAATCGGTCACTCATGCTTTCGGAGGAAGTGAAGCGAACTTCGGTATAGACGGATGTAATCTCACCTATCCTGAACGTATAAACTTAGGTTAGGGATTTATTCCGCGTCATGTCGCTAACTCAACGGGTATTCTAACGACTTTGGAATACCCGTTATCTTTTTGTCGTTAAACTAACGGTTTGGGTGTATTATAGAGGTACGACTATATAGCACACGGAGAAACCCCATGAGCGCCTTAGCAGACTTATTCACCCCTAAACATTTTACCAACCCCTATCCGATTTACGCTGCGCTACGTGATCTACCCGCGCCGATGTATGTTGAGCCGTTGCGGATGTGGTTGATCGCGCATTATGATGATTGTTTGACCAGTCTAAAGGATTTGCGGTTAAGCAATTATCTCACCTTTCCAACCGGTAATTTACAACGCGAGGACTTGTCAGACTTATTAGATTGGCTCGAACAAGCCATGATCTTTTATGATCCGCCGCAACATGGACGCTTGCGTGGGTTGGTGCATAAGGCCTTTACCCCTAGCACGATTCAATTGTTGCAAGCCAACATCCAACAGATCACCGATGAATTGTTGGATCAATTGGCGGGAAAGTCTGAATTTGACCTGATCGCGGACTTTGCCTATCCGTTTCCGATGCGCGTGATCTTTGAGTTATTAGGCTTTTCGGTGGAAGATCAAGATCAATTACGGGTTTGGGCCAACAATGCGGTATTGGCAACCGAACCGACCGCTGATGATGCAATGCGTTTGGCCGGTAATCAGGCCAGCCGTGAATTAAAAAGATATGTGCGTCGATGTGTAGATTTGCGTCGCGAACACCCCGGAAAAGATCTCATCAGCAATTTGATTCAGGCCGAAGAAGCGGGCGATCGCTTGACGATGGGTGAACTTGAAGCGACCGCGATCATGATGATCTTGGCAGGTCATGAAACCACGATGAACTTGATCGGTAATGGGATGTTGGCATTACTGCAACATCCGGAACAACTCGCACTTCTACGCGAAAATCCCGCTTTGTTAGACAGTGCCATTGAGGAAATGTTGCGTTATGACAGCCCGGCGGTGATCGATGTGCGTTCTGTTAAACAGGATCTTGCTCATCTTGGGATGGAGATGAAACAAGGGGATATTGTTGGCGTTATGTTAGGATCAGCCAATCATGATCCTCAACATTTCGAGAATCCGTCGGCTTTTGACATCACCCGCCAACGTAATCCGCATCTCTCGTTCGGTTTTGGTATCCATTTTTGTATAGGTGCGCCGCTGGCCCGTATGGAAGCGAAGATCGCATTTGAGGCGATGTTGCGGCGTTGGCAAGAGATCCGCTTGGCTGTCCCATCTGAACAATTGGAATATATGCCGAGTATTCGTTTGCGCGCCCTCAAACAACTGCCACTTCGGGTCACTTGGCGCTAAGGCACTCTGATCGGTTCGGCGGTGGTCTCAACAGTCAAAGTTGGGATCACCTCTCGCGTGATTTCCCGTTGCACCGGATCGGCGGTCGACTCTGATGTTGGTGAGGACAAAGGCCGTATCGCAAGCACCGCCACACCCAATAATAAGATCACCACACCGATCCCCATTAAAACGCGCCATTGTCCAGTCAGAGAGTCATTTTTACGCTTTTCACCTGTCCCGCGTTTTGGTTTTTCGATCATGATCTTATCCTATGAGTTCATGGCATTGATGACATTGTAACTGTATTACGGCGCGGATCAAAGAGAAATGTTATCGATCGGATAACAAGTGGCCTAAACGTAAGGCGGCACGTTCGATCAAGTCAGCGCTATGGGCGATCGACTCGGCTAGACTCATCGGCTCAATGAGGATCGGCAACGCGGCCCAGAGGCCCGCTTGACGCAAGTCGGTTTCAGCGACGGCTAATGCACCGACGATCGCGATCGTTTTGACTCTATGCAAACGGGCGCGCCGGGCCACACCGATCGGCGTTTTACCTGCCAGACTCTGGGAATCGAGTCGCCCCTCGCCGGTGATCACATAGCTGACTTGACCGATGATCGCATCAAATTGAGCATGATCCAACAAAAGATCGATCCCAGACTCGATCCGCCCCCCGATCGCGGCCAATAGACCCGCGGCAGTTGCGCCGGCCGCGCCACTTCCCGGAAGATCGCG
>JALOOG010000213.1 GCA_025454525.1 Anaerolineae bacterium
CCATCGCGCACAAACCACCGTTCACCGATAAATGTATCTTGGGGTTCATCCGACGGAAAATCATAGTTATTGACCGACATCAAATACACCCGATCCCACTCCAGACCCTTGGCCCGGTGCATCGTGGCGACCGTCACTTTCCCGCGATGAGCATCCGGGTCAAACCCGGTATCATCTTCTGACAACCCAGCTACCCGACGCTTATTTTTCGCCACGTTGATCAACTCATCCACAAAATTCGGCAAGCGCCATTCTGGGTGTATCTCGCTATCATGCCGCAAGATCACCGCTAAACTATAGGCGATCGCCAAGTCCGCCTCGGTGATAAACAATTCTTGTGCAATCGTCAGGATCAATTGATCAATTGGCAAAATAACCGCTTTATGCCACCGTTGGATCAATTGACGGAACGCCAAAATCCGATCGCGAAGCATCTCATCTTGTTGCATCAGGGTATACGCTTCTGGGTTCACATCCAACCAATCTGCGCCATACGGATACACAAAATCCTCAATTTGTCGACAATTCCGTAACAAGTGCATGACCGCTTCTAAGCGTGGTTTCTCATTCGGATCATCACGTTCATCGCGCCGCCACACCTCATACACTTTTGCCAACCACATCGGATTCAACGGTTCTGACAATTGCCGTAAGATCAATGCCAACGCACCCGCCGTTTCCCGTGTTGAGCTGGTACTCCGCAACAATTCAACTGCTTCGATCCCCTCTTTTTTCAACCGTCCCACCAATTCCGCTCCGCGATCATTGCGTGGCACAAGGACGGCCGCGGTTTTATCTGGGTTTTTAGGCAACCAGCCTTGTAACGATCGGATCACCGCGTCAATTTCTTCAGCAGGGGTATATCGTTCTTCTCGCAAATAGATCAAACTTGGATCGTCCGGTGGATTCGGTTGTGGATCACCTTTTGGCGTAGGCAACACCAACGGCGGTTGTAGCGCTTGTCGTTCTCGCACCGCTTCCGACGGATGCCGCCCGGCAAATGCGATCAACTCATTCGCCAGTGTGATAATGCTCTCGGTAGAACGTCCAGAGTTAGGCAATTCTCTCGCTTGCACCCCTTTTTCGCGTAAAAACTGCCGCAATTGTTCCGGGTCAGCCGTGGTAAACGTCTCGTAAATGGCTTGATTCGGATCGCCGACTCGAACCCAATTTCCCTTTTTGCCCACCAATTTTCGCAAAATATCTTCTTGTAGTTGGCTGCTATCTTGCGCCTCATCTTCAAGGATATACGCCCATCGATATTGCAGACGCTCTAAGTATTGTGGATCAAGTTCCAAGGCGTGCAACGCCAATCGCATCAGATCTTGAAAATCGACTCCACCCCGATACGTTAACCCGCGTTGATAAGCTGCATACACTTCCCAACCCATCGCGGCCAAATCCAACGGTTGCCCAAACCGATCCAACCCTCGTCGCACTTCTTCCGGGCTTAATTGTAGGTCTTTTGCTTGTTTGATAAAGCTCCGACAGATATTCGTTACTTCACCCGGCCAATAATTTTGCCGGATCTTTTGATACTCATTCTCATTCGTATTTTGGCTGATATACCGATCAATTGAGTTAGGGTTATTTTTAACCCAAGTGAGTGTTGCATCCTCTAAAATCTCATCAGACTCTCGCTCATCTACGATCTGAAAGCCTTCTTGCAATCCCACCAAGGCCGGACGTTCGCGCACAATATCATTTGACAACCCATGCAATGTCCGCACCCGGTACCCGAACCCCGGCAATAAACCCGCCTCTTTGACAAAATCCGCCACTTGCCGCGCAAAATGATCCACCGCCGAATTGACCAATGTCACGATCAACACCTCTTGATCATCTTTGATCTTAGCGACTAGTTTCGCCGCTAAATACGACAGGGTGCGCGTTTTCCCACTCCCCGGCACCGCCGACACGCCCATCTTGCCCCGCTGATATTTCAGCACTTCCGCTTGTTTTGGGCGTGGTTTAAAGATCATCTTGGTTTCTTTCGTTTATGTTTTCGCCCTCATTTTTATTTTCATTGGCAAGGCGCTTAAACATCCGTTGAATCGCATCTAACAACGCCCCGCGTTGCTCATATCCTTGTTCACCTAATTCACTCCAACCGAGATTAATTCGTTTCCGACACCGCCGGATCAAGCCCAAGATCAATCGATATAGCCCATCTTGACTCGTTTCGACTTCATCGACATCCGTCCAAACTCGCCCGACTTCCCATTCTCGTGTCAATACATAAGGATGTGTCAAGGGTTGATACAGCCGTTCCGACCACCCACCCCCACCCACATTGATCCAAAATTGATAATCCACGGGGGTATTTCGCATTAAAAACGTATAGGCGGGTGCTATCAACACCGCATCCACAGTTTCCAAATCCCAATTCCGCAGATATTGATCAGCGATGATTCCGTGAGCTACCATTTCCACATATTCTTGGGATTGGCTTTTTTCAGGGGCTTCAATCGTGATTGTGAGCCGAAAATTGCGCGCCGAATCGATCAAATTAGCCGCTGTTTGTGCCGCATCAAAGTTATGATGAAACCCAAATCCTTCTAATGACAGGACTTCACCGAACAACCGACTCCAAAAATGATCGATTGCGATCTCATCTTGCGTTTGTGCTTGATTCAACCATTGGCGCAGCACATCATACCGTTGACCAAAAACATAGGTAATCCGTTCTTGCATTTCCGGTCGAATCTGGTCAAATCCGCTCAATTTTCCGTCATGATACACCACTTGCGCTAAGAGTTGCGCCCGTGTCAAATCCAACCCTTGAATCGCAGTCATCAACGCATACGCCACATCTAACAGTGCCGGCCGTTGTTGCCATTGCGTATGAGCCAATTGCGCCAACGTCAACAGACATAACGACGCAGGTTCTTCACGTAACGACCGGGACGGACGATGCGATCGAGACGGCACACCATGAGCATCCAACCGACTCATCAATGAAAACCGCAATGCGTCCGATAAATAGGGGCCGATCACCACGATCTCATTAGGTGACACACCTTCATTCTTCACCAACCCCGCGATCTCGTCCGCTACCCAATCGATCATCTGGGGATGATACCGTCGGCTCTCAAATTGCAATGGCGCACGCGGATCGCCCTCGCATCCCCCCTCTTTTCGCTCTAAACTAACGGCGATCTCACATCCAAACGCTTCAAGATCCGTGTGAGTCACCAACGACTCTTGAATCCGCACCGTCCGATCACATGCGTCACGCAATCGATATGCGCTAACTGGATCAGCACCCAAGAAACGCCGATACCCTGCCTCTTGATCATAGATCACCAACGCCGTTTCACACTGTTCGATCCAATCAAACATCAAATCATGTGTGACGGGGGTATCTTCTTCGGCATTATCAAAAATCAGATGTTGTGTTTGAAAATAACGCCGAACTTGTGGCGTTTTCCACAAACGACGCATCAATTCCGTTTGTAGCGAAAAATCGATCAAACTATGTTCTAAACAATATTGGCGAAATTCTGACGCACACGCCTGCACATCCTCATAGACCCGTCGTTGCGCTTCATCGCGGATCAACATCGCCGCCTTAAGCCGTTCACCAATTTCACGGTGCGAGAACGGCACGATCGCCGCCTTATTCAGGTTATCCAGAATCTGACTATACAACCGATTGCGATCGATCGTTACCGTGTCAAAAAAACCGCGCTGTTCGATCAGCGGTTGCACGATCCGCGCCATGTAATATTGAGCGGTTTCCAACGATAAAAATGTCGGACGACGTTCAGGATGTGCAAATCCGGCTTCTTCGGCGATCAGCACCCAAAACAGATCAACCCATTCGCGCCCGATGCTACCCAGCGTTTCGATCCGCACTTCACCCCGTGCCGGCAAAGTCGGATCATCCAATAACTGCTGATACGGTAATCCGAGTGTTTTTTGTGGCACAAACACCATGATCTCATGCGCGGGAACACCTTGGCGCAGCAAATGCGCCAATCGCATTACGCCGATCGTGGTTTTCCCTGTGCCTGTGATGCCTTCTAGAAAGATTTTCGCCTCTAAAGTAGCGATTTGCTGTTGAAGATCCGAAACCAAGTCCATTTTTGTAAGCGCTTTTCGTTGAGAGCCTCTATTTTAACACATTTAGCCTTTAAAAACCCCAAAGGCTTGGGCAAAACAAGTAAAAGAGAGGAAAGGAGAAAAGCCAATGACAGATTTTCCCAAAATTATTTTGACACGGTTATTTGAAAAGCAGGACGATCTGTAAATGGAAGTGGCTTTGAGCGGCATTTACGTGGTGTCATACGGCGCGGAAACTTGAACAGAAGTGGAGAAATTGGGGGAAAGCAAGCAAATGTAATGAGGGAAGTTTGTGAAACTGGCATCACATAACACCTTTCGATGGACTCGCCGAAGGAGATGGATCGGCATTGGTCGCCTAATGCCGATCCACTTCCATACATGCTAAGGAAGCGAGGCGGCCGCTTGTGCCGGAGGTAACC
>JALOOG010000214.1 GCA_025454525.1 Anaerolineae bacterium
TAGATAACTTAGAGCGTTTCCTTCAACAGCAAAATGATTTGAATTCTCTTCAGCGCTTTCGATTTGCCAAAAACTTTCAGTGAGGTACTTTTGTTACGATTTTTTCGCTCACTTGTGTTATACATCAACGTATACAACCGATCTCCTATGAAAAGGTTTTTGATGAACACCGTGTTTAATCTGCTTTCTGATTTTGCATATGGGCGCTCAGCGATTCCATCTTACGATCCGCTTAACCATATTGCCGCTGTCGCCGAATTAAATTTTCCTTAATCGCCGCCGAGCAGGATCGGGACTGCATCCCCTGATGATTTTTGAAGTGATTAACCCGCGTTTGAGAATGGCTAAATTCAAGGGTATACAAATGCCACGACATGAGCAGGGTAGTGTTTAGCGGTCGTCGATTCCAAGCATAGACAAACCGTTTGATGGCATATGTCAAAGCGACTAAGCATCGAGAGAAATAACGCGAGCGACGCGCAAGACCTGCCAAAGAATGCCGTAATGCACGCACTCAAGCAGGTGAAATTGTTGATGATTGGTGTTTAAGCCTCGCTTGTGGATTGCTTTGAAGCGCTTCAGCGTTATTGTCTTGTTCTTTTTGGGCCTTTTGTTTACGAGTCGGAAGCACCATTTGTAAGATCCGCTTATGAACGGACCGAAATTGCAACGCCTCAATTAGATCGTATTTATTCAGATCAATCAGATAACGGTTGGGTTTTGCTTGCGCTTGACTGGTGAGATCACGTCCGGTCAAATAGGGGAAAATCACTTGTTGACTGGTGCGATCTTGTTTGATAAGTTTACGTGCCTCAGCTTAGCTTAAGACAAAACCCGCATGACCGGGGGTTAGACCCTGAAATACCCGTTTCGGGTTGGTGTTACAAGCTAGAGTTTGTGCGCTGATCACATCGATTTGTTCAGAGAGTGAGCTGTTGATCGTGGGCATCGGCAAAGCGCGCCATGCGATCGGGTCTTCTAATTGCGTTTTGTCTTTGCCGATGAAGATCCGCAATTGCGGTGAGGCGGGGACAAATTGCGCGCCTTTGACCCAATTCACGATCGAAACATGCACATTCGCATCCCCTGACCACGGCATAGATGAGATCGCGTCATAGATCACGCCGTCGTTTTCGGTGATGTAATCAAGGCCGCCGATACGGGAATAATTTTGGCGGATCGTGTTGGTGCCAACGAGTCCGGCCCGCGTGCCGGGGCGCATCAGCGCGTGGGCCTTGCGAAACCAATAGACACAATAATCCGCATTGCCGGGGACATCTGGAATTTGAGCGCGCACCGCGTTGACATATGCGACTCCGCGTTCGGTTTTGAGGCGTTTCGCGCCTAAATACGGGGGATTGCCGATACAAGCGTCAAACTCTGGCCACGGTTCAAACAGCGCATCCACTTGTCGGAAGTTGCTGTCTAGGTTGTCTAAGGGAAGCACCGACTCACCGGTATGCAGATCATCGGCGGCTAACTTTTTAGCGATCATCAAGGTGACTTTCGCTAATTCCACTGCAAACGGGTTCACATCGTACCCGTAAAATTGATACACACTCACCCGTTGCGCCTGTGCTACCCCGCCCATTGCCTGTAACTTGCTTAAAAGCTGTTGCTCTAACAATTTCAGGGCGCGATAAGCGATATAGAGAAAATTTCCACTTCCACACGCCGGATCAAACACCCGATAAGCACACAATTCCCGATGCAAGGCGATCAACTCATCCGGGGTAGACGCGGCGTTGATGCGGGCGCTCCACGGCTCTACGATCACCGGATTCACAATGCGACGGATGTCTTGTTCGGTGGTGTAATGTGCGCCAAAGTCGTGACGTTCGATCGGATCCATGCTCTTTTCAAACAAGACCCCGAAGATCTCGGGTCGGATTTTGGCCCAATTGTGATCGGCCGCCTCACGTAACAGGCGTAATTCTTCGGTCGAAAGCGCGATCGGATAGAGGGTCTGAAACAAGCCGCCGTTAAAGTAATCTACACTATAGAAGCGTCCGGCCTTCTTTTTGCCGGGGATGTTCATCATTGTAAATAACAAGGTAAACAGGTCATGCGAATTGGCGCGATCTTGCTGGCAATCTTCGATCACTTGGGTGAAGGTGTAACGCGGGAGCAATCCGATGTCTTCTGCGAACAGGGCGATCATACTCTGTAGGACAAAATGCAACGCGGAAGCATGATCGGCCGCCCTACGCTTTTCCACCAGCGAGATCATCACTTCGGAAAGTTTACTCGCCGCTGAAGCGGTCAATTCGGCGAGGTCAAATTCACGGTTAAAGATCGGAGGTTGCGGTTCAGAGAGCAGAAAACGCAACGCGCCATAATTTTCGGGCAGTTGATCGAGTCGGATCTTGCCCATGGGCGCATGGGTCTGATAGTGCATGTGATAGACCCAGAACTCATCAAAGTTACACAGGATCATGTATTGTGTGTTCGGGATCAATTGCTGCCAATAAGCGAGGGCCTGTGGGACATGGTGGGCTAAGGACTCGCCACGCTTTTTCATCTCAATCAACACCCGACCGGGGATCACCAGATCGGCAAATTTGGTGGTAAAACGTGCATCACCTAGATTAAACCGAATGCGTTTTTCCGCTTCACCCCCAAGGGTTTTAAGCCCGTCTGGGTGTCCTAAAGCGACAAACAAACGATCGAGAAAGATCTGGGCTTCCCCTTTTTCATCGCCGCGCAAGTGGGTTTGAACGTACTGGACAAACGCTTGTAATTGGGTTTCTACCGACATGCTCATGCCTCCGCTGTGCGCTCCATGATACGAGATCCGGCGATCGGTTGCAAGCGATCCCTAAGAACAAATTTTCATACGTGATTCATACGCATTCTCAAGGGTTGGGGTATTTCCTTTTTGTAAATTCCGGCGTATTGTATAAAAGGTGTCTAGATGCCCTAGACAAGCTGTTGACAATAGGGGAGGCTGTCCATGCTAAAATTTCTTCGTATCACCCTCATCGTCCTGTTAGTAGGGTTATCGGGCGCGGCGATCCATTCGCTGACGCAAGCGCAAGTCACACCGACTCCGCCGAATACACCGATCGTGTTTCAAACCGAGTGGGTAGATGAATTTCGGTTTGCCCAACGGTTAGCGCGGCGTAATCCGGGTTGGTACAACGCCTTACGGCCTTGCCCTTGTACCCGCACACAAGCGGCCGAAGATCGAACCCATTGGCGTGAGAGTAGCTTCAATCTGAATTTCTATCATCCCGGAGCGGCTGTCACATTTCGTTCGCGTGGGGTCACTCAAGTTCGTGGGCAGCAATGTGCTTATGATCAAAATGGTAATTTGATCACCGCTGGATCAGGGGCGGGAACGCCTGATTTTTACGCGCCGGGTGGGATCTATCAGTTGCAACACATTCATTACGATGTCGAACCGTATGAGGCGTTGGGTTGGCGGATCTATAACCAATACTGGGTGCCGAGTCGTGCGGTGGGATGCGCGGCCAATTACGTCACACCTGTGATGATCACCCCGGGCGGAGCGTCTAGTGATCCAAATCCGGTGGTATTACCAAAAGCGCACATCGGGCGGAATTACTCACAACAACTCACGGTGATCGGTGGGAGCGGATCGTATACCTATCGCACGACGGGACGCTTACCGCATGGCATGAGCATCAACAGCAACGGCTTGATCAGCGGTCAACCGCGTCCGGCCTATGCCAACTATCGTTACTACTTTACGGTGTGGGTTGAAGACAGCAGCGGTAGGACAGGTAGCGAGAGCTATCAGATCGATGTCACCGCGCCGCCGCAAATCATGGGCTTTGAGTTATCACCTATGGTGCGCGATGCGCCCACCTCTACCCTACAATCTGCCCGCTTCCGGAACGCAGACGGCGATGCGATCACTCAAATGGAATTTATCGGGCGTTCACAAGGCGCGCAATCCGGGACTTTTACGCCCGTCTTGATCGAAGGCAATCAGTATCGCGGGAAGTTGCAATTCGGGACGCGCTGTTGGTCAACGGCACGTACATCCGCGTCGGACGGTTTTGTCGGGCTTACCGCGATCATGGACGGCAATACGCGCAACAGTTCATTTACGTGGGATGTCACCTTGATTGACGCGGACGGCAATCGTAGTCCCACACAACGGATCACCGTTACCTGTATTCACTAAAAATCGCTTTCTAGGGCGGAGCGGTTGCGCTTCGCCCTTGTTGATGTTGATTAAGGCAGCGGGATCTAAGGCGCGGATCGCGGCTTAGCGCATTTTGGAGTACACTGTGTTCAATCGTAAACTCAGTGTGAAGTGATCCGATCCAATGCGTCAAACCACCCCACCCTCACGCAAAAATAAACCGTCGCTTCACCGGGTGGAGCAGATCCAGCCCACAGAGGCCCTTCCACAAACCATGCCGCGCCCGTTGAGCTTAGAAGCGCGTTTTCGGATGCAACAAACCCACGGCAATCAAGCGGTGATGCGAATGGTACGGGGGGAGTCGCTTACGC
>JALOOG010000093.1 GCA_025454525.1 Anaerolineae bacterium
TAAGCGAGATCATCCCCGTCCATGCGGGCGATATATTGACCGCGTGCTATCGCTAACCCGCGATTCAGCGCTCCTACAATCCCAAGGTTCTGATCGTTGCGTAAGCGCACGATGCGAGGATCATCAAACGTCGCTAAGATCGCGGACGTGCCGTCGGTGGAGCAGTCATCGATCACGATCAACTCATAGTCGGTGAAGGTCTGCGCGATCACCGAGGCCAAGGCCGCCTGTAAGTGTTTTTCCGCGTTATACAGCGGCATGATCACACTGACTTTAGGCATTGCGGCTTATTCCCATTCGATCGTGGCCGGCGGCTTGCTGCTGATGTCATAGAGGACACGATTCACCCCTTTGACCTCGTTCACAATGCGGCGACTCACCCGCGCCAATAATTCGTAATCCAAGCGCGCCCAATCCGCAGTCATAAAATCATCGGTCTGCACCGCCCGTAAGACGATCGTCTCCTCATAGGTGCGATTATCGCCCATCACCCCGACACTTTTCACCGGTAACAAGACCGCAAAACATTGGGCGGTGCCGGCCCCGTCGCGATAACGGAGCAATCCCGCCCGCTCTAATTCTTGGATGAAGATCGCATCGGCATCGCGTAAGGTTTCGAGTCGTTCCCAAGTGATCACACCGGGGCAACGGATCGCGAGTCCGGGTCCTGGGAAGGGTTGTCGCCACACGATCGAATCTGGCAAGCCTAACGCGCTACCCACGCGGCGCACCTCATCTTTAAACAGATCGCGCAATGGTTCTACCAATTGGAAATGCAAATCCTCCGGCAATCCGCCGACGTTATGATGACTTTTGATCGTCTTGGCGGTGTGATGACCGGCCGCGCTTTCGATCACATCGGGGTAGATCGTACCTTGTGCCAGAAAATCGATCCCACTTTGGGCGCGGGCAAAGGCCGAAAACACATCAATGAACTTTTTTCCGATGATCTTACGTTTTTGCTCTGGTTCACTCACCCCATCTAAGGCGCTTAAAAATTCTTCAGTTGCATCCAACGCAGTCAAGTTCATGTGATGTTCATCGCGAAACACCCGCACGATCTGATCCACTTCGCCTTTTCGCATCATGCCCGTGTTCACAAACACACTGGTCAAACGGCCACCGATCGCCCGATGCAATAAGGCCCCGGCCACCGCCGAATCCACCCCGCCGCTTAGGGCCAATAACACCCGTCCGCGCTCACCGACTTGATCGCGGATCGCGCCGATCGCGTCCTCGATGAACGCCGCTGAAGTCCATTTCGGCTCACATCCGCAAATGCTGAGGACAAAGTTACGCAAGATCGCAAGTCCGTATTCGGTATGAGCGACTTCCGGATGAAACTGTACCCCGTACCAATGGCGCGCCCGATCAGCCATGGCCGCATACGGGGAATTGGCAGAAGTCGCTAAGGGGGTGAAATGTTGCGGCGGCTGTTCGATCCGATCCCCATGTGACATCCACACGCGGGAATGGCGCGGAATATCGGCAAACAGCGGATCATCCGCCTGATGCGTCAACTCGGCCGGCCCATATTCCCGATGAGTCGATGAAGCGACTTGACCCCCTAGCGCATGGGTGATCGCCTGCATCCCATAGCAGATCCCTAACAGCGGTTGGCCTGCTTGAAGGATCACCGGGGATAATTGAGGCGCATCCAAGTCATAGACGCTGTTAGGGCCGCCGGATAAGATGAAGCCTTTCGGATGATGCCGGGTGATCACCTCGATCGCGGCATGATGTGGGAAAACTTCGGCATACACGCCGATCTCACGGACGCGCCGGGCGATCAATTGGGTGTATTGTGAGCCAAAATCAAGAATCGCGATCCCACCATCGCGGAGCGTTGTATCGGACATGCTGATCGTTTCCTATTTTCCTATTTTTCTGGTTTCAGTGTCCCCATTATAGCGATAAAAAGTGCTATAATTGAGCGTCAGTCCGTAGCCAAGTTAAAGACACAATATGATGAACGATCATTCGGAATGGGTCAGTTTACGCCGCGCCGCCGACATCCTAGGAGTACATCCGGCTACCGTTCGCAATTGGGCCGATCAGGGCATCTTGCCCTCACGACGCACGGCCGGCGGACATCGGCGCTTTCGGGTGGGCGATCTGGCTAAACACGCACAATCGCATGAAGAAAATCCGCCGCTAGAAGTGCAGGTGATCATCCAAAATGCGCTAGGACAAATGCGCTTAGAAATGGGCGAAGGTGCGATCACGCTTGCGCCATGGTACGCCGCGATGAGCGATGCGACCAAACAAACGCTCCGGAGCAAAGGCCGTGAAGTGTTAGAGGCGATGCGTCGCTATCTGAGCAATGGCGCGCCGGATCACTTGTTAGCTGAAGCGATCCAATTGGGCAAGGTCTACGCGCAAATTTTATCCGATGATCGTTTGAGTTTGCCGAATGCCGTGCGCGGGTTTTTGTATTTCAGCGATTTTATGAGTAATGCCGTCCTCACTTGGTCAGAACTCACCCCGCCGCGATCCGCCCCCGAATGGGCTACTCTCTTACGTCAAGTCAATACCTTTGTGAACGCGATGTTGTTATCGATTATTGAATACTATGAGGAAGAATGAGTGACGAACTGGCGTGGATCGCGTTGAGTTTAACCGAACATCTTGGCGGTAAGACCTTACGCGCCCTGCTCACTCACTTTAACGGCGATGTCCAAGCGATCCTCAACGCCACGCATCACGATTTGATCGCGGTGCCCGGAGTCGGCAAAAAAACCGCCGCGGCGATCCAAGCGATCGATCTCGTGCAGGCCGCACAGGCCGTGATCCGTTGGCAACAAGACGGCATTCAAACCCTGACTTGGAATCATCCCGCTTATCCCCAAGTGCTAAAAAAGGTGGAGGATCGGCCGCCGATCCTTTTTTATCGGGGGACATGGCGTTTACCGCCCGATCCCTTTCGCGCTGTCGCGATCGTCGGCACACGCACGCCCACCGTAGAATCGATCAAACGCGCCTATGAGCTTGCTCACCGTTTCGCCCAAGAAGGCGCGGTGATCATAAGCGGATTGGCGTTAGGGATCGATACCGCCGCACATCAAGGCGCGATCGATGCTGGCGGGATCACTTTGGCCGTATTAGGCAATGGGATCATGACCCCTTATCCCCCAGAAAACAAGCCGTTAGCGACCCGAATACAATGGTGTGGAGGTTTGATCGCGGAAGTCGCCCCGCATTCGGCCGTCACCGTTTCCGGTTTAGTGGCGCGCAACCGGATCATCACGGGCTTAGTAGAGCGGGTGATCATCGCGCAAAGTGAGGTCGATGGCGGCGCGATGCACGCGGCCCGGTTTGCGATCGAACAAGGGCGCTTGTTATACGCGGTGGATAATCAAGCGAGTGGGAATCGCCACTTATTGGCGCAAGGCGCGCACGCCATTTAATGCGAGGGGATCACGCCGGTTCTTTCTTTAAGCATCGGTAAACGTACCGTGACCTGTGTCCCCGATCCAACATGGCTTTCGATCTCTAAAACCCCGTTATGCAGATCAACCGCATCCTTGACGATCGCCAACCCCAACCCCAACCCGCCGATCTCACCGGAATTTTCGCCCCGATAAAACGGCTTAAAGATATTTTGCAGATCTTCGTCCGAGATCCCGATCCCTTCATCCGACACCCGCAAGACCACTTGATCCTGTTCTTCAAACACTGCTAAGCGCACGATCGATTGGGAGTATTTCAGCGCGTTGGTAAGTAAATTGGTCAAGATGCGTTCGATCAACTTCGAGTCGATCACCAGATGATACAACGGCTCTGGGATCAAACAGACGATCGTGCGTCCGATCTTCCAAGTCTGCAAGTCATCGATGATCTGGGTACACAGTTGATAAAAATTGGTCAACTTGGGGTTAAATTCCAACGGTGCGGTACTGCCTTGTACCACGCGGGCAATATCCGACAGCATCTCGGTGAGATGACCGATCTGATAATGGATCTTGGTGATCTGATCGGCACGTTTTTCCGCAGGCATCCGTTCCATATAACGATCTAGGAAATTGGTTGCGTTGGCGATGATCGCTAAGGGGGTGCGAAACTCATGCGAGATGCGGGCCATCATCTTACTTTTGATCTCGCTCATTTCGAGTTCTTTTTGTAGCTCCACCTCAAGGCGCTTACGTTCTAAGAGCGCTTGTTCCACCTGAATCCGTTCCGTAATATCGCGTGAAGAGATCAACAACTGGGTAACTTGATTTTGATCGTCGTAGATCAAGCTCACCGAAGATTCTAACCAGATATAATCACCGGCCTTTTTGCGGGCGCGAAACATCAGATGTGCGGGCAATTTGATCCCGCGAATCGCATCATGTAACCAATGCTGCACGATCTCTAGATCACTAGGGTGGATCAAGGTGGTTTGATGAAAGCGCAACAACTCATCGGGGCTATAACCCAAGACTTTTTCAAATGAGGGGCTGACATAGGTATACCGGCCTTCAAGGTTTTGTAAGGCCACCATGTCATGGGTATTATCGGCTAAGAGCCGATAACGCTGCTCACTTTGACGCAACGCGATCTCCGCTTCCCGTTGTTCGGTGATGTCGATCTCGATACCGTCCCAGATGATCGCGGTATCTGGCAATTGGTGCGCGGTTGCTTCCATGCGCCGCCATTTGATCTGCCCGTTGATCACCATGCGTCCCACCCAGCGAAACGGCTCTAGAGTGGCCAAACTACGCCGCCTTGCGCGTTTATAACTATCGAGGTCATCTGGGTGAATCAGATCTAAAAACGATTCGGGGGATTGTTGGATCATCTCTGGGGTGACACCGTTTAGCTCAAAACAACGCGGACTCAAGTAATCGAAAGTCATCTCATCAATCGTCTCGAAGCGGGCGCGGTAGACCATGCCGGGGATATTGGACGCGAGTTCATGGTAGTTATGGGTGCGTTCCATTAACGCCTGTTCTAACAATTTCGACTCGGTGAGATCGCTGACCAAACCGATCACTTGGCGGACAGAACCGTCTAGATTCCGATTAAATACCATATTGCGGGTATGCAGATAAGACCACTCCCAAAAAGCATTACGCCAACGATAGGTCGTTTCGTAAACCTGATCGTCTTTGAGTTGGGTAAAGCGTTGGTTATCTTGAATATAAGCGTCATAATCTTCTAGGTGGATGATCGTCTCTACCAGATCATCCCCCATGGCGATCACTTCTTCCGGCGAAAAGCCCAATAGATCGGTAATTGCCCGATTGATGTAGATATTGCGGCGTTCGTTGAGGTCATAGACATAGATCGCATCCGGGATCGTCTCTACGATGCGCTCCATCACGCGGGATTTAAACCAATCTACTTGCTGCGCGGGGATATAGGGTTGCAAGGTAAACACGCGGACTTTGCGGCCGTCTAATTCGGTGTCATTATACGCGAGTGTCACCGAGATCTTGCCGTAGGCCGCGTTTAAATCCATCTTTTCACAATCTGACGGAAGGACAAAACGGGCCTCAGTCAATTGGCTTAAAGAGTAACCGAGCAGTGTTTGGGCGGTTGGATTGACATACAATAGGGTTTGATCCTCATAAACGAGGATGGGAGTCACAACGGCATCCAAAACCGGGTGCATACAAGCGTACCTTTACCCCAACTCTTACTACACCATCTTATTAAGAGAACTAGCTTAGCGGTATTGTCGGATCAACGCAAGTTGGTATTTCAACTAAAGTACATCGGTTTTGAGGTTTGTAGCATAAAGAATTTAAGGCGGAGCGTGATCCGCCTTAATAATAAACAAGTGTTACATTTTATCGGGTAAATTCATCCCTAGTAGGGCTAAGACTCGCCGCAAAGTGACCAACGCCGCCCGATAGAACCGTAAACGGGCCTTAGCGACATCTTCAGGCACACCTTCACCGAATACGCGCACTTTGTCATACAAGGGATGAAACAGGGTCGCTAATTCTAAGGCGAAGAAGGCGATCTTGTGCGGTTCGATGTGTTGTGCGGCAAATTCGATCTCATCTCCTAAGGTCAGGATCTTACGGATAAACCGCAATTCTTCTTCACCGACGAGACTAAGATCGGCATCTTGATCGCTTAAATGGCGGATTTGGGCCTCGCGCAAGATCCCGTTACAGCGCACATAAGCGTATTGGATGTAATAGACCGGATTTTCATTGCTCTGTTTGACCGCGAGATCGAGATCAAAGTTCATTTGTGCGTCGGGACTACGCGCCAATAAGAGATACCGCACCGCGTCCGGACTGGTCATATCGATCAGATCATCTAAGGTTTCATAAGTGCCTTTGCGGGTGCTGATCTTGTATTCGCGGCCATCGCGGATCAATTTCACCATTTGGATGATGATCACCCGAATTTTTTCAGCCGATCCGCCCAAGGCCTGTACCCCACGTTTAACGACTTGATGTTGCACATAGTGATCCGCTCCAAGGATATTGACGGCTAGGTCAAAGCCGCGGGCTAATTTGTCCATGTGATAGGCAATATCAGGTAAGGTGTAGGTGGGTTCACCATTGCCTTTGACCAATACGCGGTCTTTATCATCCCCTAACGCGGTGGAGCGAAACCATTTTGCGGCGGCTTTTTCATCGCTGTGTGGGGTTTCATCCATGGGTTCTTCAATGTCGGTTTGACGGGCGACCGCTTCATAGATATAACCCGCTGCTTCAAGTTGACGTAAGGTCTCCCAGACTGCGCCGCTTTCGTAGAGCGAGTTCTCATTAAAAAAGTGATCATGACGGATGTTGACCCGTGCTAAAGTGGCTTTGATCATCTCAAACATCTGGCTTTCGGCGTAGGCTTTGAACGGTTGCCAATCCGCATTGACCAACGCCTCACCTTGTTCGCTCACCAAGGCCTTCGCAAAATCGATCAGGTATTCCCCCTGATAAAATTCTTCGGTATTCGGGAGTTCTATCGCTTGGCCCAATTGTTGTAGGTAACGGACGCGCAAGCTGTTACCGAGATTTTTCATCTGTTGGCCGGCGTTGTTGAAGTAATATTCACGCTCCACGGTATAACCGGCGGCCTCTAAGATCCGTGCGATCGCATCGCCGACCATTGCGCCGCGACTCCGTCCCACATGCAGCGGCCCGGTAGGATTAGCGCTGACAAATTCGACTTGTGCGCGTTTGCCGGCCCCCAAGGTCAACTCAAACAGGTGATCGCCTTCTATCAGAATTTGATCGATCTGGTTTCGTAGCCAAGTCTCATCTAGGCGAAAGTTGATAAAGCCGTTGACATTTTCGGCATGAAGCAGAAAAGGCGCTTTGGGGAGATGTTTGATGATCAGATCGGCGATTTCGGCCGGTTTTTTGCCGATAGGTTTCGCGAGTCGTTGGGCGATCGCACACGCATAATCCCCTTGTTCTGGGTTACGGGGCGGTTTGATGTCGATCGGCGGCGGGTCAAAGTCGGGCAGATCTCCGGCGGTTTGAGCGGCGCGGATCGCGTCTTGGATCAGTTGGGCATGGGCATTCGGCAATTGTATCACGGTTCGGCTTATCCTAAATGGTGAGCGGTACAGCGAGTCATTGTAGCAAAACGTGAAAAGCGGATCAAACACAGGCGTAACATCGGAAGTTTCTCTGAAAAGCTTTGAACCCTTATCTATTTGATGAATTGCAAAATGATCTCTATCAAACTATCGATAATCCTCCATGTTCACTAAACTCTGGTGAGTGCAGAATCTCACGGAAATGCCTCTTCAAAGTGAGTCACAAAGTCAATCGCTATCTCCGTAATAAAGCCCGCTAATCTCGACTAGAGCTAAACGCTAGGTGAATGTCTACAACGGTGTTATAATCGAAATACACGAAGTTTGAGTTATAAGGGAAATGGATCATGACCTTAGGGCCATTAGAGTTGCTCATCCTGTTCTTTATCGTGCTGTTGCTGTTCGGTGTCGGGCGGATCTCCCGTGTCGGCGGCGAATTAGGCAGCGCGGTCGCTAACTTCCGGCGTGGGATGCGTGACGGCAATGAAGAAACCAAAAAAACTGACAATCGAGATGATGTGATCAATCGCGTCTAATCTTATGTTTAGACCATGGTTGCTCATCGTTGCAAGCCTCCTCTCCTTGTTAATTGCTGCCAATGCGTTATGGGTGAGCGCACAAGGAGAGGCTACTCCACAACCTGAAGGCACAATGGTAAGTGCCGCTGAATGTAGCACCGCTTTAGGCGGATTTTGGTTAACCGCCAGTGATGCTTGCGTCGGTAAAGATTTTGGCTTTATCTGCAATGGCGGCATCAGTCCAACCGTTGAGCCGATCGGCCCTATTAGCAACTCGCTGGCCGGAGTCGGCGCGCTAGTAGACATTAACGTGGTCGATTCAATCCACACCGCCGCTTTATCCGCCCGCGGTGAAAATGGTGGGATCGCTTGGCTACGAGTGGCTGCTGAAGACTCTCCATTACGCTTTAGCGGCGTATTGATCGGGGATGTCGCTGTACGTGATACTACCCCAGACGGATTCCCAGCTTGGCAAAATTTTCTGGTGAAAACCACCGATCCCTTAGATCGCTGTGAGGTCGCACCGCATAGCAGTTTCATCGTGCAGAGTTTACCCGGACAACCTTCGCGGGTGGTGATCAACGGCGTATCTCTTGATCTAAGCGGTACCGCTGTGATCCAAACTGAACAGAATCTCACCCATTTTATGGCGATCGTCGGTGATCTTGGCATGTTGATCAATGGTCAACGCACCAATATCAGCGCGGGCAATGAGGTTGCTGTCGCTTATGATGTCACCGATTTTTCGCGTCCCAACGGCACGGTGAGTTTACCCGCACCCTTCCGACGCGATCGTGTGGAGCATTTGCCGGTGTTGCTGTTTGATCTCCCGATCTTTGTGCCACAAGGTGGATTTGCGACCACGCAAGGCCAAGTCAACATGCGAACCGCACCGAATCTAGATGCCGCGGTGATCATCCAAGTCGCAGGCGGTGAACGGATGACCGTGTTAGGGCGCAATCCCGCGGGGGATTGGTATCATGTGCGCTTGGGCAATGGTCAAACGGGTTGGATGTTCGCGGAACTGCTGACTGGTAACTTGAATGAAGTTGAAGATGTGTATCTCGAAACCCCGCAACCACTCCAACGCATGGGAGAACTAGGGCAAAAAGCGCGGGTGATCGCACCCAACGGGGTCACGATGCGCCTTGCACCGGATCTCTCGTTTGCACCCGTTGGCACTTTGAACTTTCAGCAAGAGGTGACACTAGTCGCCCGTAGCCCGTATAGCCCGTGGGTCAAGGTGGATCTGAATGGCTTGATCGGGTGGGTTGCGTTAATCACCTTAGAGACCGCCGCGATCATTGAAGCGCTCCCCGTGGATTACAACGTCCCCCCACCGCCTGAACCGACGCGGATTCCGGGATCATTCGGGAATGCCTTCCCTGATCCAAATTGCTATCCCAACTGTGGTTAACGATTCAAATAATCCCCGCTACTCTCTGGTAGGGGGATTGTTGATCAATTGAAGTAACCTCAAAAAAACACCTTCTACTTATAACGTGGTACGCATTGACATGGATAATGAGGTCTACACCTATGATCTAGGTAACAGGTGAAGTCGATGCGTATGAACTAACCCATGTTCACAACATTCATGATCATCTGCTGATCATGCGGAGAAGTGATCGAGGCTACGCTATAACACCCCTTCTACCTCCCGGATGAACCTTCCCATGATTACATAAATGGACAAGGGGAACATGGCTAAAGAAAGTTTGAGAGTACTGGGAAAGATCGCAGAGATGAATTTTATATCGGGTATCGATGTGCGTATCCTAATCAATTTTGTCTATCCGTGACTTGCTGTATTCCTAATGTTTCATACTCTCTTGAATCCCGATTGAAAATGCCTATAATCAAAGGGCGAATCAAACAAGGATTCAATTCTTATGTCCCATCTGTGGACACCATGGCGTATGCCCTATATCAAAGGCGAGACCAAACCGAAAGACGGCGGATGCGTATTTTGTGAGAAGCGCACTTCCACCCAAGACGCAACCGATTATATCGTGGCGCGCTCTGAATACGTCTACGTGATCCTCAACATTTATCCGTATAACAACGGGCATGTGATGATCGTGCCATATGAGCATGTGCCGTCGCAAGAGGATCTGAGCATCGCGGCGTTAACCGATCTGATGACCAGTATCAACAAGACCTTGACGGTTTTACGACAAGTGTATCGTCCGCATGGCTTTAACCTTGGGGCAAATATCGGGAGCGCGGCCGGCGCGGGGATCGCCCCGCATTATCATTTTCACATAGTGCCACGTTGGAACGGGGACGCAAACTTTATGACGATCGTCGGAGATACCCGTGTCATCCCCGATACATTGGATCATATTTACCGCGATCTCACCACCGCATGGCAAGAACTGTATCCGGCAAACACTTAAATCGGTTTTTATAAGTTCAACCAAATAAAGGATAAATTTTGATGACCAGCAACGGAAAACAAGCGCGTGATGCGGTGATCTTAAGTGCAGCGCGCACCCCTCAAGGCAAATTTTTAGGCGCACTCTCCACGCTTAGCGCCGCGGACTTGGGCAAAGTGGCTTTTCAGGCCGCGGTGACTCGGAGCGGTGTAAACCCCGATCACATTCACGAGTTGATCGTCGGTAACGTGGTGAGCGCCGGCACCGGTCAGGCATTACCACGTCAAATTAGCGTTGGGATCGACCTGCCAGAGACGGTCGGCGGGATCACGGTCAATAAGGTGTGTGGAAGTGGGCTAAAAAGCGTGATGTTGGCGGCCAACGCGATCAAAGCAGAAGACGGAGAGGTGTATTTGACGGGCGGAGTCGAAAGCATGAGCCGCGCTCCGTTCCTCAATGACTCGATGCGACAAGGGCATAAATACGGCCATGTCCAGATCCGCGACTCGCTTCAATCTGATGGTTTATGGTGTACTTTGTGCGATTGGGCCATGGGCAGCGCGGCCGAGTTTATCGGACGGCAATTAGAAGTCACCCGCCAAGAGATGGATGACTTCGCCTATCGGAGTCATCAATTAGCGGCTGAAGCGACCGACGCGGGCAAGTTTAAAACCGAGATCGCGCCGATCGTGATCAAAGGCCGCAAAGGTGATACGATCATCGACACCGATGAACCGATCCGTCGTGATACCACCTTAGAAGCGTTAGCGGCCCTCAAACCCGCCTTTGATCCTAATGGGAGCGTGACCGCGGGCAATGCCCCCGGCATGAATGACGGCGCGGCCGCCTTAGTGGTCACCAGTCGTCATTATGCCGAACAACATGGACACCCCCCGATCGCCCGGATCGCGGGTTATGGTCAAGCGGCTGTCGATCCGGCCTGGATCTTCTACGCGCCTGTCAAGGCGATTCCGGTGGCCTTAGCGCGGGCGGGTTGGACGATCGATCAGGTGGATCTCTTCGAGATTAACGAGGCCTTCGCCGCGCAAGTATTGGCGGATATGCGCGGACTCGAACGCGAAAACCGTTCGATCCCCTTAGAAAAGATCAATGTGCATGGCGGCGCAATCGCCTTAGGGCATCCCTTGGGGGCGAGTGGGGCGCGCGTCTTGGTGACGTTGATCCATGCGCTACAAGATCGCGGCCTGAAACGGGGAATCGCCGCCCTGTGTTTAGGCGGTGCGGAAGCCGTCGCTTTAGCCGTCGAAATCGAGTCTCATTAGCCTCATCTTGCCCCCTTGGATCACGACGGATCACGAATGGGGGCAAGTCAAGATCATCGCTTAGCGAATGGCCGCGATCGTCTCTTGGATCGCTTGATCCAACGGAGTGGCGATGTCCCCGAAGCGTTGTGCAAATTTGCGATGATCCATGACAAAATCTTCCTCAAATTCGTAGAGCATCTCGGTGACTTCACGGATCATCGGGTTAAACAAGGATAAGAGTCGTAAAACCAACTTGGGCGTAGCTTGCACCTTAGCCGATTGTCCGGCCGCCTTCGCGATCCGTTCGATAAATTGACGGGTGGTGATCGTCTCTGGGCTAGGCAAATGCCACACTTGCCCCAATGCGTCGTCGTGTTCGCCTAGTAACACCAAAGCGCGCCCGATGTCCGGCATATAGGTGTAGGTGTGACGTTTATCGGGGTTGCCTAAGGCTTGTACCGCTTTGCCTTGCGTGGCGGGGATCACCATGCGCGTTAATCCCATGGCGGACTCCTCCACATTATTCCCAAAAAAGTCTGAGGCCCGCCCGATCGCCATACGAACCTCGCCGGCCTGATGCGCGTTAAAGAGATCTTGCGCCATTTGAGCGCGCACCGCTCCCTTACGGGTATTGGGGCGGATCGGGGTCTGTTCGGTGATCGGTTGTCCGTGGGTATCACCGTACATATACAGGTTATCCATCGCGATCAATTTTGCGCCATTGGCCATCGCGCCCGCTAAAACCCCGCGTTGCAGAGGGGGAAACAAGTCTGCCCACTGATGATAGGGGGGATTGGTGCAATTATAGACCACTTGCGCGCCTTGTGCGGCCACACGGGTAAAGGCGGGATCACTCGCATCTCCGGTGATCACCTCTACCGTTGCTGGGATCTGTCCGCGTCCACGCCGATTCACCATTCGTACCGACTCGCCTTTGGTGATGAGAGCCTGCATAATCGATAATCCAACGGGGCCTGTTCCAAAAATGACATGCTTGGCCATGATGTTCTGCTCCTGTGCTGTGCAAAGTAAAGAGAATCGCCTCAAAATAGGCGTAAAATCAAGTTTTTAAGGGGTGTATCCTGTGCGTTACTTAGCGGTGCAATCCCATTTGTCGCATCATCACCTCAACCTCTAACGCATAGAAGGCCGCAGTATCCCCGATCACGGGTTGCGTATGGTGAAATAATTCCAACAGGATCAAACCGTGCATCTTGGCCCATCCCATCGTCGCTAGATACAGCAGGCTAATCGGTATTTGAGGGTAATCACGCGCCCCCATTGCTGTTAAATGCGCCGCGATTATCGGGGGCAAGTGTTCCGGTTGATAAGCGGGGATCGGTTGTAACTGACCAGTACGATCGGCATCGCTTAAGATCTGGACAAACACCGAGAAGTTACGTTGTGCGGCCGGTAAGGTCAATTCATCGGGCGCATCGTAATTTGGGATCGGGTTGCCATACAACAACTGAAAATCGGCCGGATGATCTAATGCCCATTGACGATAGGCCAACATCACCGCCCATAACCGCGCCACCGGATCATGTGGAGGTTGTGTCCGATCGGCCGCTTGGAGCGCGTCGGCTTGCGCGTGATAGGACTCGGCAATCAACGTGGTGATCAGCGCGTCATAGTTCCGAAAATAGCGATAGATCGCCGCGGGAGTCAATCCCATTTCTTTTGCGATCGCACGTAACGAGATGCTGGCTGCCCCTTGCGCCGCCATTTGTTGACGGGCTAAGGACTTGATCTCGTTGAGGGTGGTTTCGCGTTGTTGTTCACGTCGAGACATTGCTATCACCGTTTACATTGTTATCACTGTTTACAGTGTAAATGGTGTTTACTTTTTTGTCAAGCACTTTCGGAAAAGATCAAACGTATCGCTTGAGTTGGCGGCAGTGGTGGTAGCGACTGAGGAAAAATTTTTTCGGCGACAGCGGCAACGGGGTTAGATCGATTGTAAGATTGAAAGGTGAGCGTGCAAAACCCCAATACCCAAAATCATTCATCAGATGCGCCTTTCATTCATATGCTTTCGGTCGTGTGATCTGAAGTATAGCACAAATGAGCGGAAAAATCGTAACATTTGTTACGACTTTTCATCGATGTGTTTTGGTCTGTGAACGGGTGCTTTTTCGCCACGCTTAGAGTACACTGAACGCTGTTTCAGAAAGGAAGCAAACGGCCCTATGTCCCTTCAGATCACCCGTCAAGACCTCCCGATCCGCGTGACTGCTTCGGGGAGTGTGTTAAAAATTCCGGTGTTTCAGGTTACCTCCGGATTACCCGGCCCGAAAGTCTACTTACAAGCCAACATCCACGGCCCAGAGATCGCGGGTATCGGCGCGATCTACGATTTTTTAGCCTTGTTACGCAGCTTAAACACCGTCCGCGGCACCTTGACGATCGTGCCGAGTGTTAACCCATTGGGATTAGACTCCAAAGTCAGCGGACATCAGACGGGGTACGCGGATCTGAATGAGACGGTGGTCGGTAATTTTAACCGGATCTATCAATTGTGGGTGACGGATAAGCCTTCGGATGACCCAGAAGCGCCGCAAAAAGTGGTTTTAGACACCTTTGCCGAACAGCATCGTCATAGCGATCTCCCGATGATTAAACAGGCTTTTCGGGCGGCCTTAGGCGCTGCGATAGCGGATTACACGGCCAAAAATGCCCCGTATGGGATGCGCCATGGCCAAAAACTCGCTTTGACCATTCAACGCCTGTCGTATGATGCCGATTATCTGATTGATCTGCATACCGCCGGGGACGCGATCTATCACCTGTTCACCTTTGAAGAATGTCTTTCGGCGGCGCGTTATTTCAACTTACGCCATACGATCCAATTAGATGAGAGTTTTTCGGGGGTGTTGGATGAAGCCTTTTTACAACCGTGGCTTCGTCTGCAAAAAGCGTTTCAAAAATTGGGCCGCACGATCCCATTTGCTGATTTTGGAGTCGAAGCGTTTACACCCGAATTAGGCAGCGCCGATACCCTTGACCGGATCGCGATGCGTGAAGATGCGGAGCGGGTCGCGAATTATTTGCGCTATCGGGGAGTCTTGGACGGAAGGGCGATCCGTCATGAAGGCGAATTTTTCTATGCCAAGCAAGATCATTATCGACGTTATCATGCGCCTACAGGGGGATTGATCCTCTGGCATAAACACGCAGGGGATCGGGTGATGGCCGGTGAGACGATCGCCACCCTGTTACGCACTTATGCCTTAGAAGCCGATGGAACGGGAGAAACTGAGATCCCGATCGTGGCGCTAGAAGACGGCGTGATCATCAGCGCCAGTGAGTCCCAAGTGACACATGAAGGCATGGGGATCTGTTCAATTTTAACACGTCTGCAATCACTTTAGATCCAAAAGACACCTCGATGCGTGATCGGGGTGTTTATCCGCAAATGGTGATGACCATGAGAAGTAGGTCTAGGAAAGTTTCTTGCGTACACCCTCACCCTAGCCATGTATGGGGGCAAGGGAATTGGTTTGCGTGGGGTGGGGAGGTGTGTCTGCATTGAGAATGGGATTGTTTTGAGGTGAGTTTTGGAGGCAAAGATGGGAAGTGAGTTGCGAAGTTAAGCGTTTGATCCGATAATATCTTCACATCCATCAGACTCAAGGCACATTCAGATGAGCGACTCGCAAACTTCTAACATCCACAATTCCGGCACGATCAGCGGCCATAACGTCAACATCAGCGGCGTTCAGTATAATAATAACTATTTCAACACCACCGGAAACCCCGTCTGTCCGAACGCACCCGAACCGCCTGAACATTTCACCGGCCGCACGGTTGAAATTGATCAACTCGTCACCCAACTCGACTCGGATCAAGTGGTGGCGATCACCGCGGTGCAAGGCATGGGCGGGATCGGCAAGACCAGCTTAGCCAAAGCGCTATGCAAACAAAAACGCGATCGCTTCGGCGCGATCTTGTGGGCGGACATCACCCCGTCCCCGAACCTCCGCAATGAATTGCTCAAATGGTTCAGCTACACTGGGCAAGATCCAACTTTTCCGCCGGATGCGACCCTTGAACAGATCGCCGATCAGGTGCGTGGGCAATTGACCGCGAACTTTCAAACGAGATGCGCGGGGCGGGTGTTGGTGGTGTTGGATGACGTGTGGCTGGAGTCGATCCACGCGGC
>JALOOG010000094.1 GCA_025454525.1 Anaerolineae bacterium
AGGAAAGTTTCTCCTGTCCAACCCCACCCTAGCCCTCACCCATGCATGGGGAGGGAACTGGCCCGCGTAAGATGGGCGGATCGATCTCCATTGGGGGTATTTTTCTGAGGTGATTGGAGGAAGCGCTTGTGGCGGTTATTTCACGTACTATGGCCTGTTTGAGGGTACTGAAAGCGCCGCAATGTGTGGCGCTTTAGGTACTTTATCGACTCGGCGCTGTTTGACGGCGCTGAAACTTATGCGCGCTGACGGATCAAGCGGGGGGCATTTCCCAGCAATACGATCGCGATCATCATCCCCAAAAAGCCTACAATGGCGATCACATTGCCGAATGCGCCTTGTTGGGTGATCATCAGATCCGCCCAGAATTGACCGTACATGCGATAGATCAAGGTCGCATGTAATCCGATCAAGGGGAGATACAAGACGGGATGATACTGGAGTTGTAGTCCAGTTAGGGCGGGAATCACGATCGGCGCATGTCCGAAGATCATCGAAAACACAAAGCCCAATAAGAGCGCGTGTAACACGGAGGCGTAAGCAAATCCGGCGATGATCGGGCCATAATAAATCGCTAACAGCCCGCCAACCCCCAACCAAGCATAACCTATTAACAGACAAGCGGCGATATAACGCGGTAAACCCTGATGGGTGATCGTGCGTCGGGCGATATCATACCGCCCTAACCACACGGCCATGCCAATTGCACCCACACCGAACACGCGCATCCCGATCGCCAGATCGACGGGGGTGATCAACACGCCGATCCAATAGACTCCGACGGCCGCGCTTAATGCGCGTTCTAAATCGACCGAGAGTCGCCTGATACGGGACAATTCCAAGCGTTCACCGACGATCGTTAAGATCAAAAATGCCGTCCACAAATGCACCACCTGATACACAGGCGCGCCGAAAAACCATAGCATGTTGCCGATCAGCCAAGTGATCGCGCCCAACGTCATGATGATCACCTCACGCACGGGATGCAAACGTAGCATGATGCCGAATAGGCCGATCAAGCCCAAGCTGCTCACCACCAATAACGCCTTGGCGATCGGTGACTCTGGCATCAGCAGCAAGCAGGCAGCGCCGATCGCATTGATCATCGGCACGATTAAACTTGCGGGGAAGCGGGCGGCCAAAGCGACCGCCCGCTCCAATCCGATTAAGGTCCCCAAAAAGCCGGAGATCATCAACGGCCCGTGAATCAGGATCCAAGATCGACTCAGCGGGTCGGTTTCCCACCCTAATCGGGCCAACCCCGATCCCAGTCCACCGAACAAGGCGATGATCACTACCCCTAAGATCAAGACGCGGGGAATCAGGCGTAAGGGAGTCATTCGCTCACCGTATCGACTAGGATCAACAACATCCAGACCGGGGTGATCGCTTGGACACGATGTTTTAGGCGCGGCGCAAGTTGAATCCATGCGCCCGCGCTCACCTCATGGCGATCGTCTCCTAAAGTGAGGATCGCTTCGCCTTGTAAGATCTGTAGGATCGCGGTTTGGCTGCTGGTATGTTCAGACAATTCTTGTCCGGCATCAAAACCAAACAAGATCGCTTTCAGACGCGCCTCTTTATAAAAGGTGCGACTGACGATGCTCTCCGGCGGGATTGCCTCTAGCATCTCGGTCAAACGCGGGATCAAGGTGTAATCGTTCATAAGCGCCCGATCATCACCCGCCACACCAACGGCCCTTGTTCCACATATTGCCAAGTAAATTGCCCCGTGCGTTCGTGCTGAAATTGATAAAACAGCGGCTTCGGGTCGTGATCGTTGACCAATTCAAATTGTTCGGTCGCCTGGAGCGCATCAAACGTCTGGAAGATCAGCGGGTGACGTTCCCGTGGCGGAATGGTACGGACATCAATCGTCGTCATGAGTTTAGATTCCCTTTATCTTGAGTTTTGGTTGAACTTGAAGAAATCGAAAGCGGTTTCACACGCGGCCAGATCATCAGGAGGTAACAGCTGATCGCGAGGCCGATCGCGGCCTTGCCGATCAATCGGATCACAAGCGTCTCGGTGATCGCGCTGATCACCAAGCCGCTGTTGAGCAGGATCAAACTCCACCACCCCAACGCGGTTGCTCCATAGCGTGAGGCCGGGGGCGAAAATCGTGGCAAGGCAAAAAAAGCGACTCCCATGATCAATTGCAGCGTCCATCCGAGGATCATCAGGTCAATATGGGCTGGACGTAAGCGCCAGACCCATACGCCGATCGGCACGCCCTTTTGGGTGAGCAGTAAGCCGCCCATCAGGAAACCGATCATCAGGTGGATCAGCGCGGTGCGGATAAAATAAACGCTCAACTTGGGCATCTTTAGCGCTCCTTGATCCGTCCCCAAGTGTTCACCGCGAAGCCCCACCCCGCGAACACCAAGCACACTGCTGCGATCCCCAATAACCCACCGAGTCCGGCTTGTGGTGCGAGGATCGCGGCGGGTTCAGCGATCGATCGTAGGATCAGCCCAAGGTTGAGCAGGATAAATACCGCCCACCCTAAGCGCAGATCGCCACGGGGATGCTTTGGGGAATATTTGGGAAACATCCAATAGCCCACGCCCATGATCACCTGTGTCACCCACCCGATAAAGATCAGGTGTAAGTAAACTGGCCGTAAAGCTTGCCATTGACTCGACCAGCCCATTACAGGTTGCATCAATAGCACCGCGCCCACCAAAAGCGCGATCATCAGGTAAATCAACCCAGTTTTAATGAACCAACGGGATAAGGTTGGCATCGTGTTCCCTCGCTTTCATTGACTTCATCTTAAGCGGAGGGGATGCGCCTGTAATTAAGCTGCCTTAAAAGCATCGGAGTCCATGAGGTTGATCACGGATGAAGGGTGACGAATGTCATCCTAGGGACGGAGATCGCGATGAGTGCCTGCTTTGTAGATGCTCATCACCAACTCTCAAGATGACTTTTGCATCTTAGCCTAATTTATCAGGGATAAGCGAATAGAAGTAATCTCAGGAAAGTTTCTTTTGTCTAACCCCACCCTAGCCCTCGCCCAACCATGGGGAGGGAACTGGCCCGCGTAAGATAGGCTGATCCGTCTCCATGGGTGGGGTGTTTTTCTGAGGTTACTGATACGCATCAGATTTGATGTGTTGGGATGGAATTAGGGTCGTTCGCATTCCTAAGGTATATTCTTTTTGATGCGTTTGCCCTACCGCGTTAGTTTGAGACAATTGGCTTTCGCAAACTGCTTAAACACTTAACGCGCTGCTGATTTCGATGTAAAATAGCAGTTAAACTAAATTTAACATGCTGGGAACTATTCTATTATGGGCCACGCACGCGATCACACACACCGCGCATCACCCCCGTTAAAATTGAATTTATCGCGCAATTTTGTCACCCGCGCCCTAACCGCGCTGACTTTAGTGCCGATCACCGTCGGGGCTATGGCGATCGGCGGTTGGGTGTTCACCCTATTGGTGCTGTTTTTTTTCACCTTGGCGAATTTAGAACTGCTCACCATTTTAACCCGTCAACATTTGAGCGTCGGAGCCGCGGCCGGTGTGATCCTCGCTTTGCCGGCCGCCTTAAGTTTTGCCCATACCCCTGATTGGCCAATCATCTTCGGCTTAGTGGGGATCGCGATCTTTGCGCTTGACCTCTATCTGCCGCATGAAGGCGAACGTAGCATTCAACGCGCATTAGGGTTAGCGGTCATGGCGCTCACCATGGCCATGATCGCGGGGTGTGCGATCGCTTTACGCAATAACGAGGGCGGACTCGCTTGGTGGTTATTGGTGGTGATCGCCACTTGGGGGACGGATACCCTTGCTTATGCCGGAGGGCGCGCTTATGGACGCACTCCGCTGTTACCGTCATGGTCGCCTAATAAAACCCGTGAAGGCGCGCTCACGGGACTCGTGGGCGCGATGATCCTCGGTGTGATCACGCTATGGGTGCTAAATGCAATGTTTCCCTTGACCTTGACCATTGTGATCGGAGCGCCTTTTGCTGCGGTCATCGGTGATCTGGTGGAGTCTAAACTCAAGCGACTCTATAATGTCAAGGACTCTTATATTAAGGGTCTCAACTTGGTACCGGGGCATGGTGGACTTTTGGATCGCATTGACAGTCTGTTACTGGTGATCTTGTTTGTGTACCTCACGGTGATGATCTTTTCGTTGTAACATTGTGGATCCTTTGGTGACTCTCTGTAAAAGTATTTGTAAGGTTTTTGGGTATGCACCAAGTTGAGACCACCAGTGATGAGGACATCACGTTGATGTTGGCGGCACAGCATGAACCGGCGCTGTTTGCCAAAGTTTATGAGCGTTACTTCCAACGCATTTACGCTTATTGCTTACGCCATGTCCACAATCCCCATGAGGCCGAAGACCTTGCCAGCGCCGTGTTTATTCAGGCCTTTCGCACGCTCCCTCAGTATCGTGGCGGTACGGTGGGCGCATGGCTGTTTCGCATGGCTTATGGCGCGATCGCCAATTACTACCGACAGAGTCGGCCGGAAGTCGGGCTTGATGACCACGCAGGCGATCTCCGTGCGGATCTGATCGAACCGTTAGATCATATCGTCTTGACCGAAACCCACGAACGCTTACGCGCCTTGATCAATGCACTACCTGAAGAAGATCGCCAAATTTTATCGCTCAAAATTGACGGAGAACTTTCCTCACATGAGATCGGTGAATTACTGGGTAAAAACCCCGGCGCGGTGCGAACACAACTGCATCGCATCATTAAACGTATACGTCAGGGGTATCAGCAAACCGAGAAATAAGGATGAAACGGCATGAAGTTTACACCGTCGGAACAAGAAGCGATCGATCGTTACTTTGACGCGCTACTAACCGATCCTAACGCCCCACCTCCACAAGGAGTTACGCCGAATGAAGCCGCTTTGATGCGCGAGTTGATCAAAACGAAACCGCGGATCAATGATCAGCAAGCGGATCGAGTCTGGACGCGGGTCTTATTTGCAACCTTTGCTCCCAATGACTTGCACCCGATCTATCGTTCGGAAGATACAACCGCTCCCCAACAGACCAAAAAGCGCTATCAGCCTTGGTTGTTCCTTTTGGCTGCGGTCTTTGCGGGAGTCTTTTTAAGCGGAGTCTTGATTCCCGCCACCACTCAGTCGGCGCGTGCGATCCCGTCGATCCACTATCCCGCGCCGGATCATGGTTTTGCGACACATGGATTCGAGTCGGGCAATTATTATCCGGTGGTCTATACCGATCGCGTCTCGTATGTCTATCTGTATACGACCCCATGAGCGTTTCATTTAATGGGATGCGCCGCCTAAGAGGTTTAGCACCAATACGCCCGTGATGATCAACACGATCCCGATGATGCGCCATAAGTTGAGCGTTTCGGCGAACAGAATCACCCCAATGATCGCGATCGCGGCCGTGCCAAGCCCTGACCACACCGCATAGGCCGTCCCTAGGGGAATCGTGCGGAGGGCTTGTGATAAGAGATAAAAGGCCGCTCCGTAACCGATCACCACGATCAGACTAGGGAGCGGCTTTGTAAACCCCTCGGATAAGCGTAAGGAACTGGTCGCGATCACCTCACACACGATCGCTAACGCTAAGTAGAAGGCGCTGTTCATCGGCCATTTGCTCCTGATGCTCACTCAACATCGTGCTAAGGCTACCGATTTTTCGGTAACATGGGGAAAGTTTCCGTGAAACGTATTGAACCACAGAGAACACAGAAGTAGGTATAGGAATGTTTCCGTAAAACGCTTTGAACCACAGAGAACACAGAAATAATATCAGGAAAGTTTCTTGCGTCCAACCCCACCCTAGCCCACACCCAACCATGGGCAGGGAACTGGTTTGCGTGGCATGAGGTACTTTGCTGACCGTTACTTCTGCAATTTTTTCTGTCTGTTTTCTCAAAAGAACGAGGTTTTTGTGCCAGCACTGTTTTTAAAATCATCCGATCAAACGAGTAGGATTTAGCAAACAAACCTACCTTGGCACAGTCATCAAGAACTTTTCTGTTGTTGTTACCATGCTCACTCTGATCGCCGAAAAGGATCACCTATTTTTAATCATTGCGTGGTTATAATCTCTAGGCGTTAAAGGGAGCGTCATAGATGACCTACTTAATTGATGGACACAATTTGATCGGCCGGCTGCGTGATATTCGTTTAGATGATCCCCATGATGAGGCAAAATTAGTGCAAAAATTGATCGGGTTTGCTGCCCGCACCGAGCGGATGTGTGTGGTGGTGTTTGATCGGGGTCTCCCTGGGGGGCAATCGCGTATGTCTACTCGTACTGTCACCGTGATCTTTGCGCCTTACAGCTCTAGCGCCGATAAAGTGATGATTGATCGGATCTACAAGGCGAAAAATCCGAAAGAGTGGACAGTCGTGACCTCGGATAACGACGTATTAGAGGCGGCGCATCGGCGTAAAATGCAGACTTTAAAGTCTATCCAGTTCGCAGAGCTATTACAACGCCCCGCACCCCCTGCAAAACCCGGAGTCGATGTGGCAGCCGATGTACGCTTAAGTCCTAAGGAGGTGGATGAATGGCTTGATCTGTTTAATCAACGGGATCGCCCACAAAACTCATCTTGAACTTAGGGGATCATGATGACGATTTAAAATGACAATGTTACACTGATTTTCAATCTCTTGCCGGATAGGGCTATTATGAACCCGAATTATAAATTGATAATTGTTTACAACATCTTGCCTGACCACTACGATCGTTACTATCGTTATGTATTGGGAGAATTTGTGCCGGGCTTGCGTGAATTGGGCTTACACATGAGTTTCGCTTGGCATATCGCTTACGGAAATTACCCCGTTCGCCAATTAGAATTTTTATGCGAATCACGCGAGAACGCTAAAACCGCTTTTTGCAGCCCACAATGGCAACAATTGATCGCGGAATTAAAGATCTACACCACCGATTTTCGGATCAAATGGGTGCGGTTTGAAGATCGGTTTCAACTGTGAAGCGGTGTCTTCGTGTGGAAAACAGCGGGTTCAAATTCCCCCAAATTTAACCCAGTTGAATTTTGACTTACCCCCCGCGTTTGTGATATATTTTACGAGGTAAAGGGAGCGATTGTCGGTCAGAGGGATCTCGCCGATACGATCAAACATTTTTAAGGATAAAGAGGTATGGCTACAGCAAGCTCAACCAAAACGAGCGCACCCGCCGCAGCCCCTAGACGGGAAGCCGCACAAGTCCAAGTGGCTGCACCCAATCGCCGCGAGTTCCTATATTATATTTGGGGCGCGTCAATTGTGATGCTGTTAGGTCAAGCGACGGCGGGCATTATTTGGTTTGCGTTACCGCGATTTAAAGAAGGGGAATTTGGCGGTACGTTCCGGTTTACCGGCGGCGATCTTCCGGCAGCAGGCGATCCACCCACTTCGATCCCAGCCGGACGGTTTTGGCTCTCCAACACCAATGAAGGATTTTTAGCGTTATATGGGGTGTGTACTCATCTGGGGTGTTTGCCCAAGTGGGACAATGTGAATGCGAGATTTTCTTGCCCTTGTCATGGCTCACAGTTTGAATTAAATGGCGAATGGATCACAGGGCCCGCGCCGCGTCCGATGGATCGCTTTGCGGTGACATTGACGTTTGCTGATGGAACTCAAATCGTTAGCGATGACGCGGGAAATCCCATTCAAATCGGCGATCGCGCCTTAGATACGGTGGTGGATGTTGCGGTGGATACAGGTAATCGTGTTCAACGTCCGAATCATGGTTAGTGGTTTATTGTTAGTGAGGAGAGCGTCGTAATGACTATATTACCTTTTCCCTCGATCCTTGATGACATCAAGGAAAAAGGGCTGAAAAAAGCGTTATACGAAGGCGTGGATGACGTAGTACAGCGCGTCACCGCGGGCATGAATATCCAAGACATCCGTGAAGCCTTACGGGGTGAAGCCCCTAGCCGCCGTCCAAATCCGCGTCTACAACCCCATGCGGACGGCTTCTGGCTACACATGCGCCCCAGCTTCTTCCACCGGGATATGACGGGCATTTATCCGACCTTCCGGTTGGGGTGGTTGTCTACTTATTTTGTGGTCTTTGAAACCATTACAGGCATGTTCTTGATGATCTGGTATACGCCTTCTCCACAAGTGGCGTATGCGAATATGTTGAACATCCTCGGTAACGTGCCGTTGGGGCAATTGATGCGCGATCTGCACCGTTTAGGCGCGGAAGCGATGGTGTTGATCGTCTGGCTACACATGCTACGAACGTTCATGACGGGCAGTTATAAAAAGCCGCGTCAATTTACGTGGTTTACGGGCGTGATCTTGTTGATCGCCACCATGTTCCTTAGTTTCAGCGGTTACTTATTGCCGTGGGATCAATTGGCACTTTGGGCGGTGACAATCGGCGCATCCATGGTGGAGGCGACTCCTCCCGCGATCGTCGGTGAAAACTTGAACCTGCTATTCCGAGGTGGCCCAGAGATCGCCGAAAACGGTCTGTTGCGCTTTTACCTCTTGCATGTGTTATTGGTGCCGGCGCTGTTGTTCATCTTCACAGGTGTCCATTACTACAAGGTGATCGTGCATGGTCACAGCTTGCCGCCACGCTCCGAAAACATCGGTGAAGACACCGCGAAGCGCGTGCCGTTAGAAAAGCGCGTTTACTTCATCCCGGACATCATGACCAGTGAGATCATGTGGGTAGCGGTGACGACTTTCATCATGATTCTCCTGTGCGTCTGGTTCTATCATGCGCCGCTAGAAAATCATGCTGATCCCCAAGTGACCCCGTTAGGCACGACTGCGCCATGGTACTTCCTCTGGATTCAGGGCGCGCTCAAATTGGGGGATAAAGTCTTGTGGGGGATCGTGTTCCCGACGGTGGTGATCGTGTTGCTGATGGTGTGGCCATATGTCGATACCACCCCCAGCCGCCGTTATGCCGATCGCAAATGGGCGATGACCTTCTGTTTCTTGTTCATTTCGATCATGACCGCCTTAAGCTATATGGGTCTACCAGAATATGGCGTAGCGCATGTGGCCGATCAAGATGTGTTGCATTTGATGACGATGGAACCCGCGCATGGTCACATGGGTAAACTGTTGCCAATCCCGTATGATCAACTGGTGCCGGGCGCGTATACCACCTTGCAGATCCGGGCTGGCGAGGAAAACGCGGAGGCCGCGGTGGGGGCCTTTAACGTCCTATTACAGAGTGACCTCCGAATAGGGGAGGGCATGAGTACGCAATTCCGCAGTGCCTACTTGACGCTTAGCGGGATACCGCGCTTCACTGAAGTGCCAGAAGGTGCGTATGAACTGCATCACGCGCTAGAAGAATATGAACACGCGATCCAACACTTTGGTGCTGAATTGTACAACGGTTGGGGCGTGATGATCATCACCCAAGATCAACCGGATCTGAAACGGGTAGATCTGGTGTTGATGTGGGAAGACGTGGAACGTACCGAGACGGGTGCAGTCCGTTATGTAGACGGTAGACCAGTGCCGATCGTGGATGAGAACGGCTTACCTGTGTTACGGTGGGCGACTGATCATGTGTTCATCCATCGTGACGCGGCCTATTTCGCGGCACACTAAACTTAATAGCGGGGCGCGTCACCCACGCGCCCCTTTTAGCACTTTCGCAACTTTGAGGATAAAAGCAGATGCTCCAACGCATGTTAGTTGAACGAATTGAGTCGCGTATCCTCGTCGGGATTGTGATGTTTGTCGGCATCATGATCTTGATCGGGTGGGTCGCGATCAACGAAAATCCACGCATGGCTTCGTTTACCTTACAATTTGAGGCCCGTGCGGTTGAACGGGGTGGCGGATTATTCGCCGCCAATTGTGCGACGTGCCATGGCACCGACGGTTTAGGGATCTTAGGGCGCGCTCCCGCGCTGAATAGTCCGCATTTATTCGGATATGACTTCTTTGCTGACATCAAAAATCGGCGCTCAGTGTTAGAGGCCGAACGCACCACCTTGACCAATGAACGCACTGATTTAGCGATCGAATTGGCCGAAGGCGCAAGCGATCGCCGTCGGGTGGAAATCGAAGCCCGCTTAGCCGAGATCAACGATCGTTTGAATGTAGGGATCGAGGCGGATCTGGCGCTCGTCCAATCGGACGAGGACGCGCTGAATAATTCGATCTTAACGGCCGTGGATCTGGGCTATGATCCGGCGACCTTTTCGCGTTTGACTCAAGCCAATTGGGGCGGCACGTTGGACGCTTACCTCTATACCACCCTCGTTCATGGGCGCGGTCAAAACGCGCAACTGTGGGGCGGGAATGTGATGGCGGCGTGGTCTCAACAGGCCGGCGGCCCCTTACGTAGCGATCAATTGCGCGATCTGGTCGCTTATATCGCGAATTGGGATCGCGGTGACGGTTGGACAGTAGAAGATCTGCTCTCGGTACGTCAATTTGCGATCGTCCCCGGTGCTGGCGGTGGTGATGCACCGACCGCTCCACCGGTTGGCACGGATGATGAAGTGGCCGTGTTACAACAGATCGCGGACGCGGGCATTATCGGCGATCCGAATCGTGGAGATCAATTGTATCATCGGCGGGCTGCCTCACAAGCGGGTTTCCGCTTAGGGTGCGCGGGCTGTCATGAAGGTGCAGTGCAAGGGCCGTCCACCGATGGCACTTGGGAACGCACGATCAACGAACGCTTGACCGATCCGTTATTGGCCGGTTATACGCCGGAGCAATACTTGGTCGAAAGCATCCTCGCACCGGGGGTTTATATCGTGTCGGGGTATCAAGCGGGGGTGATGCCGGGCAATTATCCGGAACAATTGAGCCTCCAAGATGTGGCGGATCTGTTGGCGTATTTACGCACGACCGATCCGAACTATGTGCCGCCGTCCACACAAGATCAAGCGAATGACGGCGCATTAGAACAACCCACCCAACAAGATAATGCACCAGAGCAAGAACCGCCTCCGGCGGCCGCACCGTAAGCTATTTCTGAAAACCTCTCAAAGAGCGCGGATCACCGCGCTCCTAAATTTGGTAGGGTGAAGAGAGTCGTTGTTGAGAGACAACGACTTTTTTGTGCGTGGTGAGGGCCAAAAAGAGGTTCAGGAACACACCCCCAGTAGCAAAAAGTCAGCAGTATTTACCCATCATAAAGCGGACGATTTGCCTATCATGTTCCTTTCTTGTTGGAAGTTTTGTAGTAGTAGAAACAGCTGCTTAAGGCGTTATGGCTGATTTTGTGTTATGGGGAGTCTCAAATGACCCTTGGCTCACTTTTTGTTTCATGACACAAGCTTGTTGGTCATTATTTTTGCAAATACCGCTAAACTCCAAAACAGGGGGCGATTAACGCCCCCTGACGGCAAGGTAACTTTAGGCCCAAGTGATCAAGCGGGGCATAAACGGATTCGACAAATATTGATGACTCGGCATGATCCGCACCGAGACACCCCGATCACCGCTGGTATGATAGGCGATCGGGATCGAAAACACATACACCCCGTCCGCGCCGGACTCAATGCACTTCATGTCGATCGCTTCGGCGTGATCGCTGATCGATCCGTCAGTGTTGAGTTGGCCATAATACAATTGTACGCGCACGTCTTCCGGTCGTAATTGCCCTAGGAACACGCGGGCTGAAACGGTCATCTCGTTGCCTACTTTGAGGTATTCTTGCGGCACGTTAACCTCTAACACGCGCAATTGTCGCCAAGCGGCATTCAGGTTGACCTTCCATGCGGCGTAATTGAGGCCCTTCGATAGGTCGGGCGTGGTCATCTCCTCAAAGCGTTCGAACGAGGGCAAGTAGTACATTTCGGCGTATTCTTGTACCATGCGGCGCGTATTGAAGAACGGTGCGAGGTCTTGAATCGACGCTTTGACCTTTTCGATCCACCCACGCGGCAGACCATCGCGGGCGCGGTCATAAAACAGCGGGATGATGTCTTGTTCCAACACGTTATACAGCGCTTGGCTTTCGACGACATCTTGTTGATCGGTGTTGGTATATTCTTCACCATTGCCGATCGCCCAACCGACTTCGGGGCGATACGCTTCGGCCCACCAACCGTCTAAAATGCTGAAGTTAAGGCCGCCGTTGTAGACCACCTTCATCCCACTCGTGCCACTGGCTTCTTTTGGGCGGCGTGGGTTGTTTAACCACACATCCACACCTTGCACCAAGTAGCGTGCGATCTGCATGTCGTAATTTTCGAGGAACACGATCGAATGGCGCAATTCGGGCAAGCGGGCCATGTGGATGATATGGCGGATAAAGGCCTTGCCTTCTTCATCATGTGGATGCGCTTTGCCTGCAAAGATCAATTGCACCGGACGCTCTGGGTTATTTAAGATCCGGCTCAACCGCTCCACGTCTTTAAACAAGAGGGTCGCCCGTTTATAGGTGGCGAAACGGCGGGCAAAACCGATCGTTAAGGCATCGGGATTGAGGGCTTCATCGGCATCGATGATCTCTTTTTGTGAGACTCCGCGCCGAGTCAATTGTTGACGCAAGCGTCCCCGGGCGAAACTGACCAAGCGCTCCCGGCGACGTTCATGGGTGCGCCAAAGTTCACTATCTGGGATCTTATAGACATCATTCCAGACGGTGGGATCATTTTCATTGGTGCGCCACATCGGATCAAGGTAGCGATCGAACAATGAGGCCATTTCGCGGCTAATCCATGTTTGTGTATGGATGCCGTTGGTGATTGCGGCGATCGGGACTTCATGTTCCGGCACATTCGGGAACATCCATTGCCACATATTGCGCGAAACTACACCATGCAACTGTGCCACGCCATTCGCATCCGCCGATAAGTTCAATGCCAACACGGCCATCGAAAACAGTTCATAGGTCCCCATGTTTTCGCGTCCCAATTCGATAAATTGTTCGCGGGTGAGGCCTAACGAACGATAGTAATCGGTGAAATGTTCGTCGATCAGGTCAAAGCCAAAGCGTTCGAGTCCGGCCGGCACGGGGGTATGGGTGGTAAAAATGTTACTGGTACGGGTGATCTCACGGGCTTGATCAAAGGTCAAACCGTGTTCTTGCATCGCGATCCGAATGCGCTCTAACGCTAAAAAGGCCGAATGCCCTTCGTTCATGTGACAAACCGTCGGGCGCAATTGTAAGGCCTCTAACGCCCGAATCCCGCCGATCCCCATCAAGATCTCTTGACGAATACGTTGACGACGATCTCCGCCATACAAGCGATCGGTGATGTTGCGATCATCTTGACGTTGATTATCCGAGACATTGGTATCTAATAGGTACAAGCGCACACGTCCAACTTGGACTTTCCAAATTTGAGCGTACAACTTACGGCCGGGCAGATCGACCGTGATCTTGATCGGGGTGCCGTCCTTATGGCGTTGCAAGGTCACGGGTTGATTAGAATAATCGTTGATCGGATAGTTCTCTTGTTGATAGCCGTCCGCATTCAAATATTGTTGGAAGTAGCCTTCCTGATAGAGCAGGCCAACCGCCACCAACGGCAAACCGAGATCACTGGCGCTCTTGAGATGATCGCCACTCAATACCCCCAAGCCGCCGGAGTAGTTTTGCAAGGCTTCGGCAAGGCCGAACTCCATGGAAAAATAAGCGACCACACCCTCACCACGATGATGATGATGAGTATCGTACCAGGTATTTTTGTCTTGCATGTATTGATCAAATTCAGCGCACACGCGGTTGTAGTGCGCCATAAATGCCGGGTCACTGCTGACAAAGCTCAAGCGCTCTTGGCTGATACTGCCCAACAGCGCAACGGGGTTGTGATAGGATTTTTCCCAAATATCCGCATCTAAGCGGCGAAACAAAGCTAATGTTTCATGATCCCATGACCAACGCAAATTGAGCGCCAATTCATGGAGGCGTTTTAGATTTTCAGGGAGATTAGGCACGACGTTGACGGTTGCAACGGGTTTAATCATGTGATTGGACTCCTGATCAAATAGAGCAATTGCCGTAGCATACACCACGCTTCATGTAATTACCAGTAATAAACACAGTTTTAAAGCAATCGTTACATTACGTAATGTAAAATGGTTAGAAATGTCATTGGTTATATTGTTAATTCTTCAGCACACCGCTACACCCACACCTCGTTTCAACATAAACCTTCAGTGCGTTAAGAAATTGTAACACTTCTTGAGGATGTGAGCCTAAAAAGGGCGTTATCATACGAATAGCGCTCTTTTTTTTAATTCTGAAAGGCAAACAAAATGAACCTTTTACGTTGGTTTTGCTTAATCGTGATGATTTTACTGCTCACCGGCGGGGTGATCGCGCAATCACAAACCCCGACACCCGACGGGGCAGCCTGTTCGCCGGATCGGGTGCGGAAAGATGCAAAAACGCTCACGGCCGAAGAAAAAACCGAATTTGTCGAAACCCTGCACGCCATGAAGGCGACGCTTTCACCATATGACTCGCGTTATACTTATTACGATCAATTTGTGCGTTGGCATCAGTTAAGCGTACAGATTGCCTCATCGCATGAATTTGTTGGAGCGCATCATAACCCGCTCTTTGCACCGTGGCATCGGTGGTTATTGTTCCTGTTTGAAAATGCGCTGTGTGAAGTCAGCGGGAATCCAGAAATGGCGCTCCCCTACTGGGATTGGACAGATCCTGAAAGCACGGCCGCGGTGTTTACAGTGGACTTTATGAGTCCGGGCGGTGATCCTGAACATGGATATGCGGTGACAGAAGGCCCCTTCCGCAAAGACATTTGGCAATTGAACCTCCTGCCTTCTGATCCGAATCGCCGGGCGCAAAGCCCCCATAAATACCTCGTGCGCGCTTTAGGGGTGGACACGGGCAACCTCTATCCGATCTTGTTACCGACGATCGTTGATGTCCATAACACATTACAATCCACGGGTTACGATGTGCCGCCTTATAGCTTTAGCAGTGAAAACGCGCTCAGTTTCCGTAACACCTTAGAAGGCTTCACTTGGGACGAATCGCCGGATACCAGTGAAAGTATGCACAACATCGTCCATGATTGGGTCGCAGGCGTGTTTATCACCGATCTGAATGGCCGCGTGCAGGTCGGATCCATGGAGCCGTTAGATGTTTCGCCGAATGATCCGGTGTTTTTCTTGCATCATGCCAATGTAGATCGCGTTTGGGCGACTTGGCAAATCAATTACCCCGGTGCAGAAAATTATCAGCCGAACGATCTGCCTGAACCCGCGCCATGTCCAGATGCGCCCGATCCCGGCCCGAATAATCCGTTGGTGATCCATAACAGCGGGGATCACGCGATGACTGAAGAGCAGAGCCAATATCCGTTAGGCATGGGGATCGATGATCTGATGTATCCCTTCTGCCTAAGCGAATATGAGGGGACGATCGTCTGGGAAGGGTTGACTCCACGCGATCAATTGTCACTAGAAGCGCTAGGCTACCGTTACGATACGTATCGCGATTACGATCCGACCGCCCCCAACTAAACAGTAACCAGCAGGGCGCATCACCCTGCTGGTTTGATTTATTCGTCGTCTGACTCCTCGCGATCGCGTCGGATGATCGGACGCGGACGCGGGGTCATGCCACCAGGTTTACGTGGGCCGGGTTTACGATCGCGATCCCCGCCTTCACGATTAAAGGGACGGCGTTCACGATCGCCACTCGCATTTTCATCGCGTCGGAAGGGTTTACGATCGCGATCCCCGCCTTCACGATTAAAGGGACGGCGTTCACGATCACCAGTCGCGTTTTCATCGCGTCGGAAGGGTTTACGATCGCGATCCCCACCTTCGCGGTTAAAGGGACGGCGTTCA